>CACYJP010000040.1 GCA_902774725.1 uncultured Lachnospiraceae bacterium | reverse complement strand
TCCTTCCAAGATTAATCTATTGTCTCGAGCTTGCCGTCTACTTTAGCTACTCTCTTCTTATCCTTACCTTCGCCCTGGAAACCAACTCTTACAGTCTTTCCTTTGTAAAGGTACATAACATTTGATATATCGATTGGTGCTTCCTTCTCGATGATACCGCCGTTCTGATTCTGATAGCTTGGCTTGCTGTGCTTGAATACCATGTTAACGCCCTCAACGAGAACCTTACCATTCTTTACATCAACGCTCAGAACTTTGCCTTCCTTATCCTTATCCTTACCAGCGATAACTTTTACAAGGTCACCCTTCTTAATCTTTGATGTTGCCACGATGCTACCTCCTTAAAGTACCTCAGGTGCAAGTGAGATGATCTTCATGAACTTCTTATCTCTCAGCTCTCTTGCAACTGGTCCAAATATACGAGTTCCTTTTGGATTATTATCTTCCTTGATAATAACTGCAGCGTTCTCGTCAAATCTAATGTAGCTTCCGTCCTTACGATGTGAACCATGCTTAGTACGAACTACAACAGCCTTAACAACATCGCCCTTCTTAACTGTACCACCAGGTGTAGCTTCCTTAACAGTTGCTACGATGATATCACCGATATTTGCATATCTTCTGGTTGATCCGCCAAGTACTCTGATGCAAAGGAGCTCCTTAGCACCTGTATTGTCGGCAACCTTAAGTCTTGATTCCTGCTGTATCATTTTACCGACCTCCTTACTTAGCTCTCTCTACGATTTCTACAAGTCTCCATCTCTTATCCTTTGAGAGAGGTCTTGTTTCCATTACTCTAACTCTATCGCCCTTCTTGCACTCATTGTTCTCATCGTGTGCCTTGAGCTTATATGTTCTCTTTACGATCTTGCCATAAAGTGGATGCTTAACATTGTCGACGATTGAAACAACAATAGTTTTATCCATCTTGTCGCTTGTAACAAGACCAACACGTGTTTTACGTAAATTTCTTTCCATTGTTTATCTCCTTTCCGACACTTAAGCGTTTGCCTTTTCAGCTATAACAGTCTGAATACGGGCAATGTTTCTTCTAACTTCTTTTATTCTTCCTGTATTCTCCAGCTGATTTGTTGCATTCTGGAACTTGAGGTTGAACAGCTCTTTCTTAGCATCTACGAGTTCTGTGTTTAACTCATCAACTGACTTTGACTTTAACTCTTCGATAAATTCTTTAGTTTTCACTATTCGTTACCTCCTTCCAGATCAGCCTTTGAAACGATCTTACATTTGATAGGAAGCTTATGTGTAGCAAGACGAAGAGCTTCTCTAGCCTTCTCTTCAGGAACTCCAGCAACTTCGAAAAGTACTCTTCCCGGCTTAACTACAGCTACCCAGTACTCTACGGCACCCTTTCCTGATCCCATACGTACACCGATAGGCTTTGATGTTACTGACTTATCAGGGAACATATCGATCCAAACCTTACCTTCACGTCTAAGGTGACGTGTGATGGCAACTCTGGCTGCCTCTATCTGATTTGATTTAATCCAAGCAGGCTGCATAGCTATGATTCCGTAGTCACCACGATGAAGCTTGTTACCTCTTGTAGCCTTACCCTTCATAGAACCACGCTGCTGCTTACGATACTTTGTTCTTTTTGGCATTAACATGATTATTTCGCTCCTTCCTTCTTGCTCTTAGTTGGAAGCACTTCACCATGGTATATCCAAGTCTTAACTCCAACTTTTCCATAAGTTGTGTCAGCCTCAGCAAAACCATAGTCGATGTCGGCACGAAGAGTCTGAAGAGGAATTGTTCCCTCACTATATGACTCTGTTCTAGCCATATCAGCACCACCAAGACGACCTGATACACTAGTCTTAATTCCGAGAACTCCGCCCTTCATAGCTCTACCCATGCAAGACTTCATTGCTCTACGGAATGAGATACGATCCTCGAGCTGCTTAGCAATGTTCTCAGCTACGAGCTGTGCATCTGTATCCGGCTTCTTGATTTCCTTTACATCAATGATCAGCTTCTTCTTTGTAAGCTTCTGAACTTCTGCCTTAAGCTTCTCTATCTCAGCACCACCCTTACCGATTACGATACCAGGCTTAGCTGTGTAGAGGCTGATCTTTACTCTATCTCTTGTTCTCTCGATGTCGATCTTTGAGATACTTGCATCATAGAGTTTTTTCTTAAGATATTTTCTTATATTGTAGTCTTCAACAAGGTTGTTAGCGAATTCGTCGTTCTTTGTATCTGCATACCACTTAGAATTCCAATCCTTGATAACACCAACTCTCAGTCCGTGTGGATTAACTTTCTGACCCATTGCTTCCTCCTTATCTTTCGTCAAGCACTACTGTAATGTGGCTTGTTTTCTTCTCAATCCTGTAAGCTCTACCCTGCGCTCTTGGATGAATTCTCTTCATTGTAGGTCCTTTATTTGCAAAGCACTCTGCAACATAGAGGTTCTCAGCCTTGAGGCCGTTGTTGTTCTCTGCATTAGCTACAGCTGACTTAAGCAGCTTGTAGATAACCTTTGAACCCTTACGATTGTTATACTGTAGGATAGCAAGAGCTTCGTTGACATCTTTTCCTCTGATGACATCCAGCACGAAACATGCTTTTGTTACAGAAACCCTAGCGTAAGAGATCTTAGCTGAAGGTCTTGTATCTTTATTCTCATTTCTCTCTCTTTTAACTTGAGATCTATGCCCTTTTGCCATTTTCTACTCCTCCTTATCTACCCTTCTTCTCATCCTTGCCATGTCCTCTGTAAGTTCTTGTAGCAACGAACTCGCCGAGTTTATGACCAACCATATCCTCTGTTACATATACAGGGATGTGATTTCTTCCATTATGTACTGCGATTGTATGTCCAACGAATGAAGGGAAGATAGTTGAACGTCTTGACCATGTCTTAACAACTTCCTTCTGGTCATTCTTATTCAGTTCATCAATCTTCTTAAGCAGACTCTTGTCTGCGAAAGGGCCTTTCTTAAGTGATCTAGCCATGGTTCTCCTCCTTACTTAACATTCTTTCCGAGTCTGTTTCTGATGATCATCTTGTTAGACTTATTCTTCTTCTTTCTTGTCTTAAGTCCGAGTGCCGGCTTACCCCAAGGAGTTGAAGGACCTGGTCTACCAATTGGTGCTCTACCCTCACCACCACCGTGTGGATGGTCGTTAGGGTTCATAACAGAACCACGAACTGTAGGACGGATACCCATGTGACGCTTACGTCCAGCCTTACCGATATTTACAAGGCTGTGCTCACCATTTCCTACTGTACCAATAGTTGCTCTTGACTTGATAGGTACGTATCTCATCTCTCCTGAAGGAAGACGAAGTGTTGCATACTTACCTTCTTTTGCCATAAGCTGTGCTGAGTTACCTGCTGAACGAACAAGCTGTCCGCCCTTTCCAGGAACAAGCTCGATGTTGTGAATCTCTGTACCAACAGGGATATCTGAAAGTGGAAGGCAGTTACCAACCTTGATTTCAGCATCTGAACCGTTCATCAGCTTATCTCCAACCTT
Source organism: uncultured Lachnospiraceae bacterium (assembly GCA_902774725.1). GTDB lineage: Bacteria > Bacillota > Clostridia > Lachnospirales > Lachnospiraceae > Eubacterium_Q. The sequence goes on along the minus strand of CACYJP010000040.1, from coordinate 23,411 downwards.
AAGTCCTGCAGGTGCAAGGATATAGGTCTTTGTACCATCAGCGTAAACAAGAAGAGCGATGTTAGCTGTTCTGTTTGGATCGTACTCGATAGTAACAACCTTTGCAGGAATACCATCCTTATTACGCTTAAAATCTATTATTCTGTATTTCTGTCTATTTCCGCCGCCATGATGTCTGACTGTAATCTTTCCCTGATTGTTACGACCTGCTGTCTTGCTCTTCTTAGCGAGAAGAGACTTCTCAGGCTTATCTGTTGTGATTACGTCAAAATCAAGACCGGTCATATTCCTTCTGGAAGGTGTATATGGATTATATACTTTGATTCCCATCTTGTTTCTCCTTTCAATCTATCCTACAGACCCTCAAAAAGCTCGATATCAGCGCTGTCAGCTGTAAGCTGAACATATGCCTTCTTGCTCTTTGATGTTTTTCCGTATGTCATACCACGTCTCTTTGTCTTACCATCGCAGTTCATAACATTTACCTTAGCAACCTTAGCGCCTTCAAACATTTTCTCAACTGCTTCTTTGATCTGTGACTTGTTTGCATCCGGATGTACAAGGAATGTGTACTTCTTTTCTGTCATAGCGTTCATACTCTTCTCAGTAAGAACTGGTCTTAATATAACGTCATAGTACTTGATATCTGCCATTATGCGTACACCTCCTCTAAAGCCTTTACAGCATCCTTTGTCATAACAAGGCTGTCATACTTAAGGATGTCGTATACATTTATCTCATTTCTGGCTTCTGTCTTCACATCAGGGATGTTCTTAGCTGAAAGGATTACATTCTTGCTGTCCTCATCTGTGATAACGAGTGCCTTGGAAGCTTTGATGTTCTCAAGGATCTTTGCAAATTCCTTTGTCTTTGGCTCGTCCATTGAAAGGCTGTCAAGTACGATGAGCTTATCATCGTTAACCTTTGCTGTAAGAGCTGAGAAAAGAGCAAGACGTGCTTCCTTCTTATTAATCTTCTGTGAATAGTCTCTTGGCTTTGGTGCGAATACTACACCACCACCTGTCCACTGTGGAGCTCTGATAGAACCCTGTCTAGCATGACCTGTTCCCTTCTGTCTCCATGGCTTTCTTCCACCGCCGCTTACTTCTGAACGTGTAAGAGCACTCTGTGTACCCTGACGCTTTGCAGCAAGATGAGCAACGATTGCCTTATGGACAATTCCTTCATTTATCTCAACACCGAAAATGCTATCGTTAAGATCTATCTTCTCAACTTCTTTTCCTTCAGTGTTTACAACTGATACTGTTGCCATTTCTTAATCCTCCTTCCGTAAGTATTATGCTCCAGCCTTAACAGACTCTGTAATAACAACGAGTGACTTCTTAGGTCCTGGAACAGCACCTCTTACGAGAATTATATTGTTCTCGGCATCTATTTTAACAACTTCAAGGTTCTGGATTGTAACCTGCTCAGCACCCATGTGTCCAGGCATCTTCTTGCCCTTCATAACCTTACTTGGGTCAGATGCAGCACCGTTTGAACCTGCATGACGATGGTACTTTGAACCATGTCCTGAAGGACCTGACTTAAGACCATGTCTCTTGATACCGCCGGCATATCCTTTACCCTTTGACTTAGCAGTTACATCAACCTTATCTCCTTCAGCGAAGATGTCAGCCTTGATAACTGTCTCTCCAGGTACATACTCGCTAGCGTTCTCGAACTTGAACTCTTTAACGAATCTCTTTGCGTCTACGCCTGCTTTCTTAGCATGTCCAACCTCGGCCTTGGTAGCTCCGTGTGGGTTACGTACCACCTTCTTACCAGAACCATCCTTTGTTATTATCTTCTCTTTGATTTCTCCGAAGCCAACCTGAACTGCTTCGTAGCCATCATTCTCAACTGTCTTGACCTGAAGTACATCACAAGGTCCGGCAGCAAGAACTGTTACAGGAATGAGCTGTCCCTGATCGTTCCAGATCTGAGTCATTCCAACTTTTTCTGCAAGTATTGCCTTTTTCATTCTGAATTCCTCCTAATTTGATTTACAGCGGATTTCATACCTTATTATATGGTAGAAATCATTCTAAAACATTTACAGCGGATCATTTACTCGTCCGGTTCTTGCTGTGCCGGAAATGATCTTTCTAAATATGCTACATCTTCATATGCAGGAATTTTGTAGGTGTAGTCAATTAGGTACTGTATTTGTCTATCTTGCAAACTTGCGCCTCGCGCATTCGGAAATCGTGACTTCGTCACTCTCCGCATGCAAGCATGCTACTTTCCTCATGTCGCATCACCGCAACTTGCTACGCAAGCTTATTTCCAAAGCTTATTCTCCGCTTTGTCTGCAAGCAGCCTCGCGTCGAAAACCTTCGTAAATAGTTTGCAAGTATTTGCTATTTCATGCGCATGTCTACGTAAACACCAGCTGATATATCGATCTTACGAAGTACGTCGATTGTCTTCTGGTTTGGCTGAGCAACGTCGATGAGTCTCTTGTGAGTTCTCTGCTCGAACTGCTCTCTACTATCCTTATACTTGTGAACTGCTCTAAGAATAGTTACCTTTTCAACCTTTGTAGGCATTGGAACTGGTCCGCTGACCTTTGCTCCTGAGCTCTTAACAGCCTCTACTATATCCTTAGCTGCCTGATCGATAAGCTCATGATCGTATGCCTTAAGTGTTATTCTCATTACTTGATTAGCCATAAAAAAAGCCGCCTCCTTTTTCGCACTATTTAATGCGCAACAAGCGGTGACTGTACAACTATCCCGGGTGTTTCCTGACTTTTCCATAAAAAAGTCGGATTTTCATCCGTCATCTCTGGCCTATGCCAGATGGTATGGTACAGTGACTTGTCGCCAGTTTTCTCTGAAACTTGACATTCGCTCCACGATATTACCTGCTCCTGCAGCAGCAACTACCGCTTCTACGCTATCAACGTCACAACAAGAGACACTATACCACACCACTTAACTAATTGCAAGGGGATTTTATATTTTTTTGTGATTTATTCAAGTCATGCAGATATGGAGTATCATTTATGCCGTGAAAGCTTGCTTTCTAAGGCGAAAATGATACTCCATATATATATGAGACGAAGTATTATCATCGCGTGGTTATCCTAAAAATCCCAATCATGCATATCAATAACATCATCTACAGAATGCTTCTTTTTAGAAGCCTTCTTATTATTATCCTTTCCAAGCCCACTAACCTTTACCTCAAAGACTTCATCTTCAAGGTCCAGATCATATTTCTTAAGCTGATTCTTATCGTACTTGATTCGTACCCTTACTGTATCTCCATTGCAGAGTTCCCCTTTGTTATCACTGATAACCTTTACTGATACGCAATCTCTGATAAAATGATAAGCTGCCTTTTCGTCAGTCAATTCGCTTCCACTTCCAAGAATCGTGCTATAAGCATTTTTCTCCATCTTGTACTCATCAGTGTACTCAATCTTGCCGGTATAGTCCATAATAAACGCATCCTTATCTATATAAGCATGTGCCTGTCCATCTCCGTTTTCGCCGGTGAACTCAACCTTTACATAGTCCTTAACATTTACAGAGCCGCTTACCGCTATTATTATAATAAGAAGCATTACAAATGTAGCAGCACCTGATGCTATAGCTATTATCTTGTTTCTCTTCTTTCTTTCAACCGGACTGAGCTGTCTCTTTGCCGGTCTGTTATAAGACTGCAGCTTCACTCTCTGCTGCGGCATCTGCTGATACATCTGCTGCTGTGGCTGTCCGCCATAATTCATCTGCTGTGGCTGCATCTGACGCATACCCGCCTGCATCATATCAGTTCCACAATACATACAGAATCTTGTTCCCTCTACATTGATACCATTACAATTTGCACACTTCATATTCTTATCCTCCCTAGATTTAAAATGTTTTCTTTGTTTTTCTTATCTGAATACATATTAAACCTTGCGAGAGGATAACTTTTTGCACAAAACAACGGTTCTAATTGACTGCACGTCAAATAGAACCGTCCCCATTAACTTCTTATTTATTTATCTATGGTCTGTAGAGGAATACCCATGCGGATTCGCCGCTCTGGGCTGTGAGCCAGCCGACTGCGTACTGGCAGTAGCCGTTTGTGTAGAAGCCGTACATCTCAAAGTTCATTCCGATTGTCGCTGCATCGAAGGTCAGTGTGCCGTCGGAATTAAAGGTTCCCGTTATGGTTGTATCCTCGTCGGTCTTTACTTCCCAGTCGCCGTCTTCACCCCACTTCATCGCGAAGTAGTCATCCGTCCAGTCAATCGAGGAACCGTTACTTTCCAGCTTTACATTTACGAGCTCTTCTCCATATGAATCCATCGCATTATCAGGATCCCAAACCATATATCCTTCCCACCAGCCGTTTAGCTCTGCCGGGTCAGTGATTGTTTCGCCACCCAGGCTGTAGTTTCCACCCATCGCTTCATCCTTCCAGTCAAAATAGTCTGGGTCAGGATAGTCGATGACCGAATAAACACTGCTTACTGCTTCAGCTGTTGCAGGATGAGCTACGTCGCTAAGCCTGATAAACAGATACTTATTCGGATCTTTTGTATAGCCTATGGCATCTGTATCAAAGAATTTGATCATATTTCCAGCTGAATCCTTATATCTTTTCGAAGTATCCTCCATAGCATCTAATGCTTTTATTTCATCTATATCCGTATCTCCATTATAAAGAGCAAAAACAAGCCCATCATAATTCTGTGGCACTTTATAAGTAAATACATACTTCGAATCGCTTTCAAAATGTGCCTTTGTCGCATTACCAGCATCTTCTTTTTCATCTATATCGTTATACCATTCATATTTGAAAGTATTTTTTACAACGGTCTGCTTGCCGTCAAATTCCAAAGTGGTTGTAGCAGTATCATTATCTCCCGTCACACCCTCTTTTGGGCCGCCATCATCAATAAATGAACCTGAATAATAATCAAATGCACGCGGTCTCCAGTTGTTGGATATATGATTAACATACTTCCCGGATTCATTTGTCATGTCAGAAACATCTCTTTCCCTCACCTCTACAGTATAGATAACATTTCCTGCTGCATCAGGTTCGGAAACAAGAACATCATTAACATACGTACTATATGTATCAGACTGGACACTTACACCATCCAATTCGTAGTATGCTGTTTCTTCATCTACTTCACCATCTACATCATCAACATCTTCAACAGAAAACTGTGAAACAGAATTACCACTCGCCTTATCACCTATATTCGCAAATGTAATCCCCTGCTCTTCAGCATATGGTGTAGGAGCAGGTTCTTCCGTCGTTGCTTCTGTTGTAGCCTCGGTAGTAGTCTCCTCGCTGGAAGCCTCGGTAACAGCCTCGGTTGTAGTCTCAGCCTTCTTACCCTTATCATCATCGTCGTCCTTCTTTAATAGAAGAAACACGATTACTATTCCTACTATTAATATAGCGACACCTATGCAGATTCCCGCAATAAGAAGCCCCTTCTTGCCACCACCCTGCGGTGCAGCCGGCTGCTGCGGCTGATACTGCGGTTGCTGTGTTGCCGACTGAGGTGCAGGCTGCTGTGTTGCCGACTGCTGTGCCGATTGCTGAACCACCTGCTGAGCAGGCTGCTGTGGTTGCTGAGTTCCACAATATGCGCAAAACGGAGAGCCATCAGGTATCTCCTGTCCACATCCAATACATTTCATACAAACCTCCTTATGATCAAGGCGACGAATGTTGCTATCGCCCCACATATTTTACTTCAAGTCTCGCTGAGACAAAGCAATAATTACTTTATAACCCTACACAATCATTATACCAAAAAAGCCACCGTGAGCACAATCACGAGTGGCCTTTTCAGCATATATTTTCAGCATTTTTTCAGCTTAAAACAGCTTCACATCTATATGGTCCTTATCTATCTGAATGATGTCTTCTTTTTCTATCCCAAGCGTTTCCCATTTCACTACATATTTATGACTCAGCATCATATCACCCGACTTAAGTCCGTCGTCCAGCTTGCACGGAATTCGAAGCTCGCACCTGCCGTCCTTCGTTACCATGTTGACTGTCATCATATAAACCTTTCCTCTCAGGATATCCTCATCGGAACGGTTGTACAGACTAAGCTCAGCCTCAATACCTTCATCCGTCTCCTCTATACTCGGCTTAAATGTGCCCTTCATCTTGTAAACCTGCCCCTTCGGATAGGTTATATTGATGTAAACAAAAGCCATTATAATAGAAGCAGCTATGAGCGATGCGAGGACAGCGAGAATCGTTATCCTTCTCCTCTTCTTTTTAATAACAGTTTTATTCAGCGTATCTCTGGATATCTCAAGCAGCCGCTCTTTGACAAGACTTATCGACTGCACTCTGTCCTGTGGTGCATCCTGCTTGCAGCCGGCGATCAGCAGCTCCATATCAGCCTTCTCATAACCCAGTACCTCTTTATCCTGAAACAGCCAGTCGAGGATTCCGCCATAGGCATAGATGTCTGCACTCTTTCCCAGCTCCTCGCCTCTTCTTTGCTCAGGCGCCGAGAAAAGAAGGTTAAATGCATCAGCCACGTTTCTTTCTCCGGCCGCCTGCGAGATACTGAAATCGATTATATAAACCCCGCCTCCACGACTGATCATTATATTGTCAGGCTTCAGGTCGGCATAGATCATGTTGCAATCGTTATGGATGTACTCAAGCACAGTCGCTATATTAAAGGCTATCGCAAACCTTTCTTCTATATCAGGCTCGAACTTCTTCACGTATTCATCAAGCGTGGTACCCTCGATATATTCCATAACTATATAGTTGGTTCCGTTCTGCGAAATGATATCGAATATCTGCGGTATCTGCGGATGACGCATGCTTACCAGAAAGTCCTTCTCTGCAAGTATCTGATCCGGACGGTAGGTATAGGGTTTAAGCTCCTTTATCGCGATTGTGTTTCCAAGTCTCAGATGCGTGCCCTTGTAAACTCTGCTCATTCCACCTTCAGCTACGAACTCATCTATCCTGTACTCATTTGACGGACCTATGCAGTCGCCACCGGAAACTCTCATTTTCTCAAACGGAGGAATTATATCTTCTTCGCCAAGCATCCCGAGCTCAACAAGAAGCGAACCGAGAAGCTCCATCGCGTGAACTACATTTTCATAGCTCAGATTCTCATTATAAACAACACCGATTACCGTGGCCGTGTTATGAGTAGTTGCATTTCTGATGACGCGCACATCATCGATGTTCTCAGGGATGTTGTAGCCCATGAGCTCAAGCAGCTTGATCTTGCCGAAAAATGTATTGGTCGTCGCCTTTATTCTCTTCCCATTCCCGCTCTCAATCCACACATTTTCACCAAAGCCCCTATGCGACTGCTGATAGACATAGATGATATGTCCCATGACTATCTCGGTCATGTTGAAGGCTTCCTTGATACAGCTCACAAAGGTTTCAGAATCCGCGTACTCACTTAAACGCCCATAGTTCTTTATCCATTTACCTGAGACATACTCGGGATCGGCATATATATCATTTTTAAACTCTATTTCCAGCTTTTTTGTTTCGTTCATACCTACTCCCCATCTGAAGGCGTGGCTTCATCAAGATTCGTAAAACTGTAGCCCGGTGTATCCTTTTCTATATATGTCTTTTCCCCACAACCCGAAAGACAGCCCAGTGAAAGGGCTGTCAAAATCACGATTAGTATTCGTTTGTAAACTCTCGTTTTCGGCATGGTCTGTTCTCCACACTTATTATTTACTCATAGTAGCTCAGCCTCTTCACAGCCGACTCAACCATCTTCTTTGCCATCTCCTCGGGTTCAAGAACCACTATAGAAGAGCCGTAGGATCTGACCCACGCAGCAAATTTGTAAATACCGATAACCTCATCCTCGTATATATAATAATCAATGGGCTTATCATTTTCAACCCTGTCGTTTATTGATCCTTCATCGGTAAACGGCCCCGTCAGATGCTTTGCTCTGCTCTCTCCGAGGTCTCTTCTCACCCTGCGGGCAACTCCGTATTCGTCGTATATCTTGATCTTCACCTTGACCGGCTCACTTATCTCAGCCGCCCACAGGATTCTGAGTCTCTCACCTATCTCATCCATATCAACCTCTATGGAAGAACCCGCCGGAGCATCCTCGACACTCTTAATCCTGTCAAGTCTGTAAAATGCAAGCTCCGTCTTATAGAATGCAAGATAAGTGAAGTTGTTTTCAGCATCATATACTATTTTGAGTGGTCGGATCGTATCCGTAAACATAGTTTTGTCCTTAGCAACATAAGCGACTTTGCAACATTTCCCATGATCTATATAGTTTCCAAGCTTTGTCATAGTCTGAAGGTCACGCTCATTCACAGATGCAATGTTATTCTTTATAAGATAGCCTTCTCTTCTTTTAATAAGACTGAAGTTTTTACCCGAAAGAAAATCATCAAGAACAATAAGCTCACGATTGGAAAGCACGACAGATATATCCTTCCTGTTCGGCATATTTACCGCTAGCTCAACATCATCATAGCGACCGCTCTTCAGCACCTTCACAAACTCGCTGCTGTACTCGAAGCTGTCATAATCCTCGTCCACCGCATAGATAACTATCGAGAGATCCGAATCACTCATTATCGAAACGATATCATCATAAAGAACCGACTTCGGAATGCCGGTCAGCTGCGTGAGATCATTTATACTGTAGCTGTACTCATCCGAATCAAGAAGAGTCAGGATAAGACTCAGACGGTAGAGTGCATTTTTATTATTATCATTTGCCATCAGACCATCCCCTCTCTTCTGTATCTCTCAATCGAGCGAGCCGCCGAATCCCTCATTCTCTTACGAAGTGACTCCGGTTCGATCACCTCCAGACTGCTTCCAAAGCTTCGAAGCAGCTTTGCGAGATCGCTCGCTCCCCTTATCTCATCCTCATAATAGATATATCCATCCATCTTGGTAAGTGTATACTTTGTCCTGTACTTAAACTTACTTCTCAGCTTATCCATTATGTTAAAGCTATCACGGAATCTTATCTTCACCCGCTCCGGCTCCTCAGTCGAGATGGAGAACATATCGTAAAACATATCCATATAATGAACAGACGCATAGATATTATTCGGCTTATCTGTGACCTCGATATCCTGAATCCTTTCGACCGTCATAACGAAGTCCTCATCCTTTCCAACCCTGCGCCCTATCATATACATTTGATCCTTATCAGCCACATATGTCACAAGGCCTGTATTAAACGGGAAGCTCGACACATCACCCAGCTTGTCCTTGTAGGTGATATTTACAGTATAGCGCTCATAAGGGATATCCTCGATCTTCCTGTATATTTCCTCAATCTCAGAAGACCTCTTATAATATCTTCCAAGCACCTCGAACCTGTCTGCCGCAGGCGTACCCTCATCATTATAAAATGCAAGCTGCAGCTTTTTGGATATGCCATCCAGCTGGTCACTGAAGGGATGAGTTTTGCCAAATGTTTCAATCTGCTCAATTATATCCAGCGTATCCTCCTCCGAAAGAGTGAGGTAAACCGGAGCTTCCTTGCTGACCGTGTAGCTGCCATTTGCATCCCTTACGACCATTCCTTCCGTGACAAGCTTCGGAAGTATATACTTCTCAAGCCTCTCCTGAACATGGCGCACCTCTTCCTCTTCAAGATAAGAGTATTCCATATACTGCTTGGATATCTCCCTTGCATCAAGCGGTCTGTCAGACCTCTGAAGTATAAGAAGAACTACAAGTCTCGCACCGTCCCTTTTATAGGAGGACTCGAAGAGCTTGTCATCATCATTACCTTTAGATGCTCCACCACCTGTCGCAGTGCTCGATTCGCCGCCCGCTGCAGTGCTAGCCTCGCCACTGCCACTACCGCTGCCACCGCCTTGCTCAATAAACCACCCCTTCTTCGGAGTTCCTTCTATCCTAAAGCCCTGTCTCTTCAGGGCAATAACATCATGCTTAACCGAGCTTTCCTTTACATTATACTTACCTATCAAGTATTCAAGAGTCTTCGGCCCTTCCCTAAATTCCTTCAGAAGGAGCTTCTTCCTCTTATCACCCTCACCTGCCATAATCTACCTCTCTCCTATTAGGTACCAATTTTATCTATATGAAATATTTTATAATCCTTGAATATAAGTAACTGCCTCTTCTTTTGTGTAGCTATAATTCTGAGATTCACTTCCGTCAGCACCGGATGGTATGTTGTAGCGGCTCTCATATTCAGCTTTCTTTTTATTATAATCATCAAGTGTAAGGATAAAAGACTTAGCTTCACTTTCATTATATAGATCAACCTTTGAAGTATCACCTTCTTTGATATCTCTCCAGGCATAGTATAAATCCGTTCCTTCGATACCATTATAATTATGAACACCTTCTGCTATTATTCTTTCTTCAGATATATCATAGTAGTCCCAGATGTCAAACATACTATCATACTCATCCATAGGTCCATAATGTATCCACATCACACCTTTTCTATCTGAAAAACCAAGTGTCATTGGTCTGACGCTATTTCCATAACTATTCTCTCCCACTGTAGGATTATATCTAACCACCTGACCATTCCTATATGATATAACATAAACATTCCAGTAATCATAGAATACCAATTCAGGAATATCATCATCATCTATATATGCTATATAGATATTTTTATCATCTGAATAAGAATAATTTATATACTGGATATCCCACTCATTATTTTTGTAGATATCCTGTGTTGTATAGGAATCTTTTCCAATATATTCAAAACCATTCAGAATATCCACATACGCCTGCTTCCAATCACCTGCATTATCACTGCTTTCACCATTATAATCATTTATATTTCTTCTCTCGATGTTTGCCCATGGATGTGGATCTACTGTATATTCATCAATCAGCTCATCAATCAGCTCTGTCCATCGTTTTTCAGCAGCATCTCCTTCAAGTTTGTTTGTAACGTTCCAGTCACTTTCTTTAATCGCAGTTAAATCGCCTTCATAAAATGTGGATTCCGATGAGCTCAGACTGCTAGATTTATATGCAAAGCGCTCCAGTCTCATACTATTACCATTATATGAATACAAGATATGGTTTTGTTTACCGTCAGCGCCACTGGTATCAACATGATAAAATACACCATTTCCCAAATATTCAAAGCTTTCTCTTATATAAGTATCCAGATTTACTATTTTATATCCGGTATCAGTTTTAGCAACAAACATTTCTGCATGATAGCATATTCTCTTTCTACCATTTTCTTCAATTTCCTGCGGTTCCTCTGAGAAGAACATCTCATCCGTTCCATCACCATCTATATCATCAAACCAGTAATACTCTCCTCTTAGCCCAGTCGTACCGGGATCATAAGCTATAAAATTATCTACTATCTGACCATCTTCCTCCAGCTCAAAGTCAGTAGCCTCAAAATATATCGTCTCAATATTATCCCTAGTTGATATCTCTTTCACTGTTTCCTTTAGTTCTCTCAGAAACGGCGCATATAACTGCTCATCATATTCATAATCAGCTTTACGATTATCCTCTACATCAATAGCTGCATCTGTTTTAGTAGACACATCATCTGACTCATAATTCTTATCAACAGTCTTGATTGCCGCATCAACCGCACGATATGCATTGGCATAAGGGCGAGTTATAATCCCTGAATCGCCTCCATTAACTGTCACTTCGTAGATATAGTTGTTCAGAATTATATCTCTTACCTCATTACATGTAAGCTCAGGATTTACTCCCCATACAAGAGCAGCTTCGCCTGCGACAAATGGAGCTGCCACGCTTGTTCCGTCATGGTTCTCTGTAAGTCCACCCGGAACATCACTATCAACCTCTACGCCCGGAGCATAGATATCTATCTGCTCACCAACGCCCGCCTGATACTGCTCATCGCCTATAGCCTTATAGCCCTGAAGCGAGCCCGCTTCGCTATAGTCACACTCGGCTCCGCCTACCACAATGATATGGTCTCTTACGGTACCCGGCTTGATCTCTGTGATAAATCCAGGTGTTGGATTTCCGGCATTATCAGCCGCCTTAAAGATAAGGAAGTAGTATTCTTTGTTAAGACAAACTCTCAGGAAGTCTTCTATTTCACTGTTAAGCTGTTCCATCTCTGCAGGATCATTTAAAGTAACATCCATAGAAATGTTTATAGCCTTCACACCATCTATAAGCTGCGTTCCTATGGCAGCCTTCCACTCCATCATACTTGTATAAAGCGTTCCGTCCGGAGCAGCCATCGCAAAACCATAGAGCTCTGCATTCTGAGCAACGCCTGCTATGCCGACACCGTTATCGATAGTCGCACCGATAATTCCGGCTACGTGAGTGCCGTGATACAGATATGTATCGCTACTTACATTTGAAGCATCATCTGTAGTTGTAGCGGATGCATCTCCAACAGTTGCAGTAGCAGAGTCTGAAGACTCACCGTCAGTTCCGGTTGCCACGTCATACTCGATACTATCCGGATTATTCTCTGCCTTCTTAAACTTCTTATCCAGGTCAGGATGCGACATATCGAACATTGTATCGATGATACCAACCTTTACAGGCTTGAAGTCCTGATCCATTTCCCAAACCTTTGGCATCCAGACTGATTCTACTCCCCAGTTATTTCCATATGGAGCGTAGATATCCCAATTCTCTTCGAAGTCATCAGGCTTATCGCCGTCCTGATAATTCCACCATTCATCATTTGAATAATCAAAGATGCTTCCATCTGTTTCGTATACATAGTGATAATCAACACTTGCAACGAGATCATTATCCGACCATTCGTCTATTATCTTATCCAGATCTTCCTTGGACTTTTCATCCTTAAACTCGATCTGATAATCATTACTCATAGAAACATAGCCGACTATCTCACCAGCCATTTCCTCTGCCAGCTTCTTTATCTTCTTAAAGCTTGAATCCTTACTTCCGGTAAGAATAAGCTCATTCTTTATGTACGCATCACCTGATTCAGGAAACTCTATATCCTCATACGAAAAAGGCTTGAAGTATGCTTCGTCTTTATCATTCTTCATAGAACGCCATATAAAATAGCCACCTATAGAGCCGACAAGTATTACCATTGCAGCAACAACCGCAATGATTCTCTTCTTAAAACGACTCTTAGCCGCAGACTTTACGCCCTTCACCTTCTTACCATTCTTAGCATTCTTATTCTTCTTTCCAACGCTCATCTGCTGAGGAGCATAAACTCTCGTGCCTGCAGCTCCGCCAGACATACTCGAACTACCAGACACATTTGAATTACCAGGCATAGTTGCACTATCATATGCAGGAAACGTAACCTTGGTTCTGTTCTGAGCTGAATCACTCTGAGTGTGAGCGCCATTATTCTGCATGGCAATCCCTTGGGTACTTCCAATGGGATTACCACACTCAGAACAAAAGAATGAACCGTCTTCTAATTGTCTTCCACAATACTCACAATACATATACCTTCTCCTTTTCTATAGTTTTTATCATTATAAAACTACAGAGCGGATTATTTTTTACACACTCAAAATTATAAATCTTTTTCTACTTTCGATATCTATACTTGAAATAAATCATCTGCACTTACCACATTTTGAATAACATCTGAGTAAGCATTTCTTTTTAGTTTTTTTACTGTAACCAGCGTCAGAAGTAACGCTTTATCAGTTTTAACTTCCTGCCTAAACACATTCACTTTATGAACTAATTCTTTTTCATATTTTGCATCAATCACAAAGTCCTCATCCGTATATTTCATTTCGCATATATTTATCACATCATCTTTCCTATCCAGAAGAAGATCAATCTGCACCCCTCTTTTTTTTAATTTACTGCTCCACGAATACTCTGAGCTTGAGACGCCTGATATGCCGAGCGCATTTTTTATTTGAGCTATATGATTTAAACAAACCATTTCAAACGCATTTCCGCGCCAGGAATAATAGGATGGAGACTTGTGATACGTCTGCCACGATTCAACCACCATTTCCTTCAGAAAATTATGAGAAAACAAAACAAAAGGATCAATCAGCTGATAAAAGAGTCCCTTAGTTTTCTTGGTATAATTATTGTACTTTCTGATAAAACCACACTGTTCTAATTCGTTCAGCGTTTTCGTTAAGCCCTCTCCATTTGATACACCTGATTTCTCAACAAGCTCAGTACGAACCATACCATTCTTGTTTTTAGCAAGTGTTTTTATTATGTTAAAATGATTATTAGGCTTTTTAAAAAGGGATCTGAACAAATGATCATATTCATAGTGCAGCTGCCCCTGTTCTTTTATTACCAGGGCATCAATATTCTGAACCAAGCTGAGCCTCTTATCGAGAAGATTCAAGTAGTATGGAATTCCACCAAACACCATATAACTATCGATTATTTGACTACGCGAAAGCTTTATTCCATTACTATCATAGAACTCTTCACACTCTTTTAAACTAAAAGGCTCTATGTATAATCGTCTTGTCACTCTATTGTAAAAACCACCAGTGTCGAAAAGAATATTATTTATTATCCATGAGGTCGCCGAACCGCAAACTATCAGCAGGATATCCTTTTGAGACGATGCCCAAGAATTCCAAAAAAAATCCAACGCTGATTTAAAGTCTGATCTGGCCGTATCCATCCAAGGAACTTCATCTAAAAAAATCACACGTCTTCCGGAAATCTCATCCCTTGCAACATTCTCCTTTTCCATTAGATGTCTGAGTCTCCTAAATGCCTCGAACCAGTCTTGAGGTATAGTTTTATCTTCATCCCCATATTCTACCAGGGACTCCTTAAAAGCTTTTAATTGACCACGCATATTTTTATCAAGAACACCTGTTGCATAAAAAGCAAATCTATTGTTGAAATACTCTTTTACAAGAAATGTTTTCCCAACTCTTCGTCTGCCATATACCACCATAAACTCAGGTCTTCCAGAATTAATACTCTGTTCTATGATACCCTGTTCATTTACCCTTCCAATTATGTTCATATTTCACTCCTAAATCACAGAATTCGCTTATAATCCGCTCAAACAACGTTAAAGAATACACTTTGAGCAGATTATAACCGATTTACATCCTATAATCTGCTCAAACTAATAATATCACCTATTTTAATTATAATCAATAGTCTTCCAGCTATTTTCATAGACAAAAAGTGGCGATGGAGGAATCTCCATCGCCACCTTATTACTAACTAACTGGTTTACTGAACCCATGCTCCGTTTTCGCCAAGCCAGTAGCCGTCAACGCTCTGATTTGTAACCATGTATCCATCGCCACCGAAGAAGTAGCATGAACCATCGATCCAAACCCACTGATTTACTGGATACCAACCTGAGTTATCTGTGTACCACCAGCCTGTTCCATCCTGCATCCAATGTCCGCCTGAGTAGCTTGTTACCCATGCGCCATCTGCTCCGAGCCAATAGCCGTCGCGGTATTCGCTGTAGTCCATGTAACCACTAGCTGTGAAGTAATACCACTTGCCGTCTATCTTCTGCCACTGATTTGCTGGGTACCAGCCTGATGCATCTTCATACCACCAGCCTGTTCCGTTGCTCTTCCACTGACCCTTAGGAGCGTAGCTTGCTGAACCGTTGGCATCATACCACTGTCCATTTGCCCACTCATTTACGTACTTGGAAGCATTCTTTACTGCTGCCTCAGCATCTGTAAGCTTCTTAAGTGTATCTGCGCTTACCTTTGCCTTCTGGTCTGCTGTAAGTGCGTCATAAGCTTTTCTTGCATCTTCAACTGCTGCCTTGTCGCCCTTAGTTATCTTGTTAGCTGCAGGAAGGTTGTTGATCTTATTTGTAACTGCATTAGCTGCCTGTGTATCAGCTGCTTCCTTAGCCTTTCTTGCTGCTTCATCAGCCGCTGCCTTATCAGCTGCACGCTGATCGTCAAGTGACTTCTGAAGGTCGTTTAATTTGTTGTCAAGAGCCGCCTGATTTTCTTCAGGTGTCTTTGTCTCATCGTACTGCATAGCATCGATTGCTGCCTTAGCATCCTCGATAAGCTTCTTGCTTGCAGCACTGTCGTCTGCCTTTGCCTTAGCTTCAGCGTCTGCCTTTGCATCTTCCTTAGCTTCATCAAAGTTTGCCTTGTCAACATCAAGCTTTTCAGCCTCTGCTTCTTCTAAAGCTTCAGCCATGTCATCTGTTGCAGCTGCAACTTCGTCTTCAGTAACGTTCTTGTTTTCAGCTACATCTTTTGCATCTTCTATTGCAGACTCTAGTTCGTCTGCTATATCAGCATAGTCCTCGTTGTCCTTTATAGACTCAAGGAATTCCTCAGCCTCGTCAATAGCTGCATCAAGTTCATTCTTATCAACTTCTTTGATTTCTGATATTATGCAAGCCGGATCAGTATCTTTGTGGTTGTTATCTCCCTGAACCATGTACCATACGTAGTATACTTCTGCGTTTGCTGCTTCAGGAACCTTTTCTACAAATGCCTCAGCCTCAGGCGCTGTTTCAGCATCCTCTCCAAGTGCGTAAAGCATCTGTCCACCAACTACTTCACTAGCTGTCACAAGTGTATGAGTATCACCATCATATGTAAGTTCTACTGCTTCCGGTTCTACAGTAATTGTAACGTCAGCCTTATTGATTGTGAATACACCAGGTGTGAAATCAATAACATAATTATTACCTGCTTCAAGTGTTCCACGAGTTATCTCATAGTCTCCGGCGTCATCGCCTTCTTCTCTTCCAAGTTTTCCGGTGACTTCATCGCCGTCTACAAGACCTTCTACTGTATAAGTAAGCTCTGGATCTTCTTCTCCATAAGTCTTTGATACATTATCTGCAACTACTTTGAGCTCCTTCTGAGCAATAACGAACTCAACTGTTGTTTCTCCATCAAGGTAATTAGCTGTTGTTTCAACATTTACCTTAAGTACATATGTTCCTGCAAATACAGGTACTCCACCAGCTTCTTCAGCGCCGCTGTTATCCGGTGTTGTTACTTCTGTACATTTAGAATCAACATAATATGTATATGTCTCTTCTCCATCTTCCATGTTGCCTTCAAGTTCAGGAGCATTTGGATTCTCGCCATATGTCCATCCCTCAAGTGTAAGCTTAAGGTCAAGCGGAGCTTTGTTTATCTTGAAGTCCTTTGTTAATGTTACGCCATTATATCCTGCTGTTTCAGCAATGATAGCCTTTATGTTGTAAGTTCCGGCAAGTGAAGGAACCTTAGTTGTATATTCTGTGTCCGCTTCATTTGCGCCCTTATACATAAATGTTACATTTGCGCCCTCAGTATTTCCTGATACTGTAGGAACGTTTGGCTTCTCGCCATATGTCCAGTCTTCAAGAACTATCTGAGGATCAGCAAGATCAGCCTTTAAGATCTCAAACTCAGCTGTTGGATCATCAGGAAGTACATAGTTTGCTGCTGCTTCTCCCTTAAGACTTGTAACTGTTGCTGTATGTGTTCCAACTGCTGTTGCAGCTCCTGTAACTTTTGCTGTTACTTTTTCTTCATCGCCTTCAACAAGTCCGGTAATTGTTACCTCCGGACACTGATCTTTAGCGTTGTAAATAGTTGTAAGCTTAGCTTCAGGATCCTTCTCATCTGGCCATACCATATCTCCAAGAGTCCAAACAAGTCCAACTTCCTTAGGTGTTATCTTGAAAGTATCTGTAGCTTCTGCTGCTGCATAACCGGTTGTTCCGGCATATGTTACTCTTACAGTGTACATACCTGCTTCTGTAGGAACGTCTTCACTGTACTCGCTGTCCTTAGCATCGATTGCCTTGTACTCAACTACCGGCTCATCCTCAGGATCTACTGCTGCTTCAGGAGTAATTGTTACTTCCGGCTCTGCTGCCTCTGCTCCATACTCCCAATCTTCAATACTTACTGATAAATTAACTGTATCTTTTGAAATAATAAATGTCTGTGTTACTGTTTCAGGAAGCTTATAGTTTCCGCAGTCTGCGCCATCAAGGCTGGCTGCTGTTGCTATATACTCACCAGGATCAGTCTGAGCACCGGTTACTACTACTGTACAATCATCTTCACCTACAAGGTTTGCAGGTGTAGCTACAGGCTTCTGCTCCTCACCTGTATATGTGAGGCTTGTTCCTGTCCACTCAAGACTAACCGTCTTCTTCTCGATTGAGAATTCTGCAAATCCAAAGCCCATGTTGTAATCATCTGTTTTATCAACAAAAGCTGCTACTATATAGTTTCCTGCCCATTTAGGTACTCCACCTTTTTCAGTAGCACCACTGTTTTCAGGTGTTGTAGCTACAATATCTTCTGATGTTTCCGTTATAATTCCATAATAGAAACTAACTTCTGTTTCGCCTGGATTACCTTCTACCTCAGGCTCATTTGGCTCATCACCATATGTCCAGCCTGTGATATTAACTGTAAGGTCAACATCGCCCCTTGTTACTTTAAATGTCTGAGATGCTATTTCAGGAAGCTTATAATTTTCAGCTCCCTTACCTGTAAATCCAATAGCCTCAACTATATATTCTCCAACTGCTGACTTTCCAGGTGTTCCAGTTGTATCTTCCACTTTATCCTTAGCGATAAGATCAACTGTAACCTTATCACCATTAATGAGATTTGTAACCTCGCATGTAGGGATATGAGCCTCCGTATCAAACTTGAAGCTTCTCTCGCCCCATTCAAGCTCAGCTGTTTTCTGCTCAATAGTGAAGTCCTGAGTAAGTGTAGCTGCCTCATAATTCTCTGTTGCTGCTATCTCAGCCTTAACTGTATAAGTTCCGGCCTTACTTGGCTTAGCTGTTGTATAAGTAGTTCCATTTGATGGCTTATAGCTAAATGTAACTGTTCCGCCACCAACATTGTTTGTTATAACAGGATCTGATGCATCATCACCATAGGTCCAGCCTGCCATAGTAAGTGTTGCAGGATTTTCACCCTGTTTAGGATTCTTCTTAAGTATCTCAAACTCTACTGATTTTTCTGATGCGATCATATAATTATCTGTTACATCGAAGAACTCTCCTGCATTTTTAGCTGTAAGTCTAGCTGTTGCAGTATGCTTTCCTACTGCTGTAGCAGCACCTGTTACTGTTACTTCGATGAATTCTGCATCGCCTTCACAGATACCATCTGCTGTAACAACCGGGCACTGATCCTCGCCAGTGTAAACTGTTGTAAGCGGGATGTCATCATCGTTAGGCCATACTCCTTCTCCAAGTTTCCATGTAAGCATAACAGGTCTCTTAAAGATATTTGTCTTGAACTTACCTGCAGGTTTATCTTCTGAGCTAGTACTGTAATAGCCTTTAGCCGGCTTGAGGTACCACTCAACAGTGTACTGACCTACAAATATCTCTTCCGGAACAGCTTCGCTCCAAGCTCCGCCATCAACTCTGTAGTAAATTGTACCGTGTTCAGCCACACCAGCTTCTGCTATAGGCTGAAGTACTCCTTTGTATAAACCATATTTAAATGTAGGATCTGTTGTGATTTCAGCTTCAACCTCTTCTACTGTAAGTATACCATTTACAAATGTGATGTCATAGTTTGCTGCTGTAACCTCATCACCTGATACAGTTATTGGATACTCACCAGGAAGGTCTCCCTGCTCGTATTCACAATCTATCTGGATATCTCCATCTATAACGCTAGCATCATCACCATTTACGAAGCTGTCATACTCTAATTCAAAGTCAGGAGCTTCGTCTCCAAAGTTTATTTTTACATTCTTTGCTGATATGTAAAGAGGTGCTTTCTCTATTGTAAACTCATGTGTAGCCTCTGCATCATCATAGATATCATCACCTGCGATAGTAGCCTTAACTACATATGTACCTGCATCAGTAGGCACTTCTTCATCATAATCATCATCAGTTCCATTTGCAGGTCTATAACTAAAGCTTACATCCCCCTCTGATTTATTGAAGTATACAAACGGCTTTCTTGCTTCTCCGCCATATACCCAATTACCAATATAAACTTCTGGTTTATTTTTAGCTTTTACTATCTCAAATGCTTTTTCAGTATCAGTATTAACTGTATAGTTACTATCTGAGATGCCAACCACCTTCGCTATGTACTTTCCAGCTGCTGAAGGCATTGTGTCGTCATACTCAGTATGCTCAGTATCATCTACTTTGTACTCATATGAAAGCTCAACCTTGTCTCCGTTTACGAGATTGGTAACCTCTGCTTCAGGAGCCTGTGGAGTTCTATCACATACAAACTTAGTCTCTTCCGACCAGCTGATAACAGCAGATCTTGGTAAGATCTCAAAGTCATCTGTATCCTTTATTTCTTCATAACCGGCTGTTGCTGCAACAGTAGCCTGTACTGTGTACTCACCTGCATCAACAGGTACCTTGGTGGTATATGTATCATCATCTGCATCCTTTACCTTATACTGGTAAGTTACATTTGCTCCCTCTTTATTTCCTGCAACTTCAGGAGCATTTGGTGCATCACCATATACCCAGTTATCCATTGTTACTACTATTCCGCCAGGAATTTCTGACTTACTAATAGTATAGTCTTTTGTTGTTTCAGCTGGAAGCTTGTAGTTTGCAGCTGCAGCACCAGTAAGCTCTGTAACTCTTGCAGTATGTGTACCAACTGCAGTTGCAGCACCTACAACAGTTGCTGATATCTCGTCTTCTCCAACAAGTCCTTCAACTTTAACTGTAGGACACTGATCATTTCCATCGTAAACAAGATCTGTTTTTCCCCATGTAAGTGTTACTACCTTAGGAGCAATTACAAATGTATCTTCTACTGAAGTATCATTATAGTTCTTATTTCCCTTAACACTAACACGGATGTTATAGGTTCCGGCTGCTGTAGGAACTGTAATTCCATAAGCGCTCTTGCCATCATTAATTGACTTATACTCTACTATAGGTTGCTCTACTGCAGGAACAACTGTGATTTCAGGATCATTTGGCTCATCACCATATGTCCATCCATCTATAGAAACATTTATAGTAGCATCAGCCTTTGTTATAATAAAGAGCTGATCTACATTTCCTGCAAGGTAATAGTTACCGGCATCAGCTCCTGTAAGCTCTGTTGCTGTTGCCTTATAAATACCAACCTCTGTTCCTTCACCTACAACAGTGACATCAACTTTGTCCTCACCGATCGGGTTAGTTATTTCAGCCTCAAGAACCTTTGGAGTTCCATCATAAACAAAGTTTGTTGTTTCACTCCACTTAATCTCTGTTGGCATTCTAAGTATAGTTGCTGTTGCTGTAGTCTGACTTCCTGATGTTGCAAGTACATAATTACTAGCACTTTCTCCACCAAGATTATACTTTGTTATATTTGCAATCTTATCTATTCCGGCGTTCTTATCTGCAAATTTTCCCTCTGCAGAAACTGTAAGTGAATCGCCTTCTAATAATCCTGTAAATGTAGCTTCACTACAATCAAACTCAGCATCAGTTGTACCATCATATACCTTTCCTTTTGCTTTGATACCCTGTACTATAACAGACTTACCCTGGAATAATACAGGTATAGCTACAGGATCACTATCCAGATGTGTAGCATCTGCTACAATCTTGCTCCATACATAGTATGCTCCGGCATTTGTAGCCTTTGGAACCACATCGCCCCATCCATCTGTTGGTGCAGTAGTTGCATCTGTTCCAAGCGCGTACTTGATAGTACCCTGCTCAGTTGCACCAGCTGTAATAAGTGCTTTCTTTGACTTATCATATACCGGCTCAAGTGATGCAGGAGCAACAGAATAAACTGCCTTCTGCTTCTCAGGATAAGTATATGTAAATGTTGTATTCTCCTTAATCGGATAACTCATACCTGCTTGGTCATCCCAATAGGTTGCATCGCCTGCGTTGTGCATAGCATCAGGCTTTGTTCCAACTCCAGGAATCTGAGTTGCAGTAAGCTTTAATTCATCACCCTCAAATCCACTAAGAGTAACCTTCTTATCCGCTGTTGTACCATCGTTCCAGGTTCCACCTGCAACCTTAAAGGTTACATCTACACTGATTCTCTGCTTCTGCGTATATGTAAAGGTATAGGTAACTGTCGAACCTGGTACTATTTCAGTTGTGGTATTAGGTGTTGTATCCCATGTACCCTCTTTTTTATAGTTAGGTTCAGGCCTATTTCCTGCTGCAGGAATCTGAGCTGCAGTAAGCTTGATAGGAATACCCTGATGTCCTTCAAGATTAACAGTAATATCTGTATGATCATCATAATCCCATTTTCCGTTAACAACATGGAATTTAACTGTTGCATGAGTCTTTGGTAACTCTTCATATGTATACTTAAACGTAGATGTCGTATTTGGAACAAATATCACCGTAGTAGGAGGTATATCCCAACTACCGGTCATATAAATAGTTCCAGGCTTATTTCCAACTCCAGGTATCTGATCACTAGTAAGCTTTAAATCCTCTCCCGGAGCTGCTTTGAGCTCTACTGTCTTTTCCGTTGCTGTTCCATCATTCCAGGAACCATTAGCAACCTGGAATTTTACCGTTGCTTTGCTCATAAACTGTGCAGCCGGTACAGTAACTTCTACATCAGCTGTTGGTTTACCTGATACAGTCACTACAGTATCACTTGTTCTTTCCACTTTAACGCCACTTGTAGTTGTGTAATAATCACTTGTAGCAGGGAACTCATAACCATTAGAAGCTGTATAGGTAACTTCAGTCATAGGCTGTCCCTCTTCCACATCCTGAGGGTTAGTTCCACTCGCAGTTGCATGATCTCCACCGTTTATAGTGACTGTGTAAGAGGATGTGACACCGGTGCTGTAATAAATTTTTTTAGCCGAGCCTGCCATATTCCAACAATCTTTCTCTTTCAGATCATCGTCGGAACCTTCATAATAAATAGCACCACCTTTAAACTGTACATAATGCCAAACACCATTTCTATAGTCAAACAATAATGTACAAAGCTCAGTACTTGGAGGTACCCATGTTCTAGCTTCAGTATCGCTTATACTATTAAAATCGATAAATAAATCTGGCGCTACTTTAAAATCGAGATTCTGCCATTCATGCATGGCCATATCCAACTCGCCGTAATTAACGGCCGCATGAGCTGTGATACCAGTGCTCGGGATATAGCCTAGAATCATGGCGACACTAAGTATAATACTTAAAAACCGTCTCATTCGTTTACCCATAAATTATCATCTCCTTCTTTTAATATTTACGGCATTTTAGGTAGCCGTATAAACCAGTTTTCGTTCAAAAAAAGCTTATTATGTATTGTCCCCCTTTCTAAAGCATTTCCGAACATAACTCCCTCATTGTTTCGTATAAAACATCGACTTTATTATACCATACTTCATTCCTTTTTTTAGTACTTTTTATCCAGATGTGACAGAATGTCACGCTTTTTTTGTATAAATCGAGTAGGAGGCGGTGACTAGCCGCCGTCCTCTCACAGCACCGTACGTACCGTTCGGTATACGGCGCTTTCAATAGTTGACGTGCACAGACTGAT
>CACYJP010000039.1 GCA_902774725.1 uncultured Lachnospiraceae bacterium | reverse complement strand
CATTCACATCCTCCGCAAGGATATAAATGCGGTAATCCGTTCCCCATGTTTTATCGGCAGGCACATCGTAGCCGAGCTGTTCGTAGGCTGCAGTGGTCACAGCTCGTAGACATCTTCAATCGTTCCGGAGCCTTCACCGATTGCGTAATGTTTGGTGTCAGTATAACAAAAAACCGCCCCGGAGAAAAGCTTCCTCCGGGGTGGGCCTCATTTTTCATGATGAAAATGGATTATTACTTAAGCTCATTCCGGATTTGACACCGGGGCGGCTGGCTTAACCAGATCCAATACGGAAACCGCTTCCAGGATGGTCTTCTCATAAGCCTCCATCCCGTAATTGTCCACCTGGGTCTTGTTCTTGGGTCCATGGGTAAGGCAGCCGGCACCGCCAATGCAGCCATCCTTGCAGGCCATGCCCTCGATGAAGTTAGCTTCCAGTCGGTTCACTTTCTTTTTCAGAAGCGCCGCCTTGCATTCCTCGATCCCGTCGCAGACACAGGCTTTGAGTTCAAAGTCCGTCAGCCCTTGCTCTTTAAGTCCCTCGGCCACGGCATCCGCAGCCCGCCGCTGCGGGCAAAAATGCGGCCAAAGTAGGAGGCATTGTTGAGCTCACTCTCGTCAAGAGTCGTGATATCGATATCCCGGCTGTCAAAGAGAGCCTGCAGTTCTTCAAAAGTCATGGCCGCATCCACATAAGGCTTTACGGAATCGAGCTGGACTTCCGCCTTTTTCGCGGTACAGGTCCTATAAAGACCACCTTGGCATTTGGAGTTGTCTCCTTGATGTATTTTGCGATGGCCCCCATGGGTGAAAGATTGTGGGAAATGTATTCCACGCCGTCGTTTGCCGGGGCTTCGCCGTAGGTGATGGTCTTGGGATTCGCCGTGACAGTTAGCGATGCTATATTGATTTTTACGGTGGCAGTCAGATATCCGTCTGCCTCTACCTCATAATATACAGTCCTCGGACTGTCATTTACATTTGTGACAGTCGGGCTGTCAGCAGATGTACAGCTGTCAGCGGACTCTCCATAACAGACAGCTGCACTGCTCTCCGGATCATTAACACTTACAGAAATCCCGTGCGCCTGCCCGTCATAAGTACCCTAATAGCCGGTAGCAGAAGCAGTTACAGCTTTGATTTCCACCGGTGCACTGGCGTAGTCGGTCTCCTTTTCGTCATTCACATCCTCCGCAAGGATATAAATGCGGTAATCCGTTCCCCATGTTTTATCGGCATATCCATTCGGCAGAGTGAATGTGCCTGTGCCTGTTGTGGTCCATGAATCTACGGCCAGTTTCATATAAGTATATCCGCTCGTTGCCACTGTCCCTGCAGAATACTCGCCATCCATCACAAGCACAGATACCTGAGTTGCATTACTCGCATTGGTTCCAGTTATCGTATATGGAACAGTTATAGTCGCCCCGTCTCTGGTAACTGACCCGGACATAATTCCCAGATTATCATCCTTCAGCGTCAGCTTATAGGAATCAGATTCAGATGAGATTAAAGATGAGAAGATGACAGATGACAAATTGACATTAAAGGCGGGACTCACTCCAACACCGGGGTAATCCACGTCGTCGAGATCCATAATGCCGTTGCCGACCACGACACCGGCAAAAATATCATTGCTGGAATAGGGCGACCGCAGCCACCACCACGAGCCAGCTTTTATACGGTTTTCGACCGGATCGTTTGTCGTACTATACCCATATGCGTTATTTGATGCATCCTCTGCATCCAGGAGAAAAATCTTTTCACCTTCAAGGGCTGTGTAGTTCACAAAAGCATCTTTTGTCCGTACAGCAACATTAACAGCTCCGGGTTCAGTGGAATCACTTGTTAGCGCATGAGTATCAATGTAACTCCCGGCAATAGCATTGCTCTCAGTCGGCGTAAACCCTGTATTTAACAGGGAATCGCTATCTGTATTCAGTCTTTTATACAGATCGCTTGCTTTCCATACATTCGCATCTGATTCTTCCCAGTTATCTCGAAAGGTATCCGCAAAAAGAACAGAATCACAGTCCAGAAACATCTTCTTAATCCCGGCTGTATTCTCCTCATCAGAATTGAACCGATCCGTTGATGCATCAAGAATGCGGTACTTTACAGGATTATTCTCATATTTCCCATAATACACATAGCTTCCGCTCCACGGTGAATCATTTCTTTCAGGTGCATTCGGATTCCCGATCGCCCCCGTACCTAGACCCGTTATGGTCTTTTCACCCTCTGCATGTACGATGCTTACCATGCCCATTCCGGGAATATTCGACATCCCAATGACAGCCAATAAGACAACCGCCGCCAATAGCTTCAATACCCCAATTCGTCCTTTCCTTTGCTTCCGGATCATTTCCGTACCCCTCCTCTTTATAACCAGATGACGATCCTATCCCATCCACTTTGATCCGTGCTGAACCATACTCACAGATTTTCCGGATCGCTTCTTCGCCTGGCACTATCTGCTAAGGATCCACGCATAATCAATTGTTGCAGCATTAATTTATGCGTGGCCCCTTAGATCTTCCATAACAGTATATGCCGGAGCAGCTTGTCTTCCATGGACATAGCCCAAAACAGAATATGCGTATCCAGCAGAATTCTCATAGTCTCTCACCCATAAACATTGCAGCAATTTCATCATCCAAATCGTCAAAGTGCTCGTCAAAATCAGCCGGAAGGGAAAAATCTGATTTTCCGGTTCTCCTGAATCCGGCTTCATGGGTATTTGACATAACGACGGATTCAGAATAGCCGCTCAGCATTTTTAACAAATCCACTACGACTTGCTGACTCCTTACCGGCAGTTTCTCCATCATAGTTGTTGCCTGCTGCACCAACGTCATATTATCACCTCCGATCCGCTCCCTGTTCCCCCAGAACCTGACCGGGTATACTAACCCCATCAAATCCGACGGTTATCCTGTTTGACTGGCATCATCATCAAAGTAGAAGATGATGGACGGATCGAACAGTTTTTTCAGGATCAGGTTCTCCCTGCCTCTATATCTTTCATAGCTTTAACAACAAGCTGAGCCCCCATCTCAGAAAGCTTAACCGTCAGCGTTTCCGTGTTATGTAAACTAACCTCAGTTTCTTCCTGACAAATAATATCACCTGTATCTAATCCCTTTGCCATATACATAATGGTAATTCCGGTTTTTTCATCACCATTCAGGATACATGCTTCTATCGGAGAAGCACCACGATACTTCGGAAGCAGTGACGCATGTATATTGATACATCCATACTTTGGGATATTAAGGACATCCTCGGAAAGTATCTGGCCATAAGCCGCAACAACAATAATATCCGGCCTAAGAGCCCTTAGCTCCTCAACCACGGATGCCTCGCGAAGCTTTTCAGGCTGATATACTTTAAGCCCGAGTTCTTCTGCTGCAACCTTTACATCAGTTGGGATAAGCTTTTTACTTCTTCCCTTCGCCTTATCAGGCTGAGTATATACTCCAACTATATCATGTCCCGCTTCAGATATTTTTTTAAGTGGTCGCACTGCAAAATCAGGCGTTCCCATATACACTACTCTCATTAAAGTGCCCTTTCCAATCCTTACTCTTCGTCTTCTTCGTCTTCCTCGTACTCTTCCATCTCATCCGGATTAATAGGCTCAACCTTATAAAGTCCATCAATCGCAAGATCCTTATAAAGTATTCCATCCAAATGATCAAGCTCATGACATATTGCTCTTGCAAGAAGTCCCTCACCCTCTACAGTTATCTCATTCATATCTCTATCGAGCGCCTTGCAGATAACGTGCTCCGGTCTCGCAACATCACCCTGTAACCCCGGAAGACTGAGACATCCCTCCGGACCTATCTGTTCACCGTCCTGCTCAACAATCTCCGGATTAACAAGCACCAGTGGATTATCATCCATAACATCAATGACAACTATTCTTCTCAGCACTCCTACCTGAGGCGCGGCAAGTCCTACTCCATTTGCCTCATACATAGTATCAAACATATCATCAATAAGCTGACTGAGTCTCTCGGTCATTTTAGTAACCGGCTTACATACCTTTCTTAATACATCGTCTCCATCTTCTCTGATATTTCTGATTGCCATTTTCTTCTCCTATTATTTCATCATTATATCTTACTATTTAAAGCTAGGTGCCGTCCGAATTATATAATCCTCATAGGATTAAAATCGAACTGGATTTCTATATCAGTTCTATCTTCCACAGTCCTGCCAAAAATCTCTCCAAGTATTTCCGCTGCCTTATTAAGCTCTGAGTAATCCATTGATTTTATATAAATAACTTTTCTAAACTCATTATTTATTTTGTAAATAAATGCATCAGCAGGTCCAATTATTTCAACCATGCTTTTATCAGAAGCACTTATCGCAGACTTATACTCTCCCGCAACTTTTTCTGATACTTCAGAAAGGAAACTCTCATCAGTAGAAATGATACACACTCCCAGCAAATGATAATAAGGCGGATAATGAAGCAGCTTTCTATAAGACATTTCATACTCATAAAAGCCCTTGTAATCCTGAGACGCTGCTGCGGTTATCGCATAATGCTCAGGCTGATAGGTCTGCACTACCACCTGACCCGGCACATCGCCTCTTCCCGCTCTTCCGGCAGCCTGCGTAAGCAGATCAAAGGTTCTCTCCGCCGATTCATAATCAGTATCAAAAAGACTCAGGTCCGCGAGTATATTTCCAACAACAGTAACCTGTGGAAAATCATGACCTTTTACTATCATCTGCGTACCGATCAGACAATCCGCCTCGCCCTCTCTGAATTTCTTTATGATAGCACCATGACTTCCCTTTCTTGATGTGGTATCCCTGTCCATCCTGAGAGTCCTGATATCAGGGAAAAGCTTCTTTATCTCAGCCTCAAGCTTCTCAGTACCTGTTCCATAACCGCCAATAAGCTTTGAACTGCACTTAGGACACTTGTCCGGCATCGCTTCTTCGTGGCCGCAATAGTGGCACATCAGCTTCGTCTTTCCATGAAGAGCCAGCGAAACATCACAGTTCGGACATTTGATAACCTCACCACAGCTTCTGCAGGAGACAAATGTATTAAACCCTCTTCGGTTTATAAAAAGCATCGCCTGCTCTTTTTTATCAAAGGCCGCCCTCAGCTTCTCATAAAGTGACTGAGAGATGATGCTTCTGTTTCCCTTCGCGAGCTCATCTCTAAGATCTACTATCTCAACATCAGGCAAAGTCTGTCCTCTTACTCTTTCACTCAACTCATATAGCTTATATTCACCTGTGCCTGCTTTATAATAGCTCTCTATCGAAGGCGTCGCAGAACCGAGAACAACCTTTGCCCCTTCAAGCTCTGCACGTTTAATCGCAACCTCTCTTGCATGATACTTAGGTGTCTTTTCACTTTTATATGACGTATCATGTTCCTCATCTATTATAATGAGTCCCAGATTCTGAAACGGCGCAAAGAGTGCTGATCTCGGGCCTATCATTATGTGTGTCTCGCCCTTCATGGCCTTCATAAACTCACGATATTTTTCACCCTTGCTGAGCTGGGAATTAAGTATACATATACTGTCCTGAAAATAGCTTTTGAATCTTGCAACCGTCTGATAGGTAAGTGCTATCTCAGGCACCAGAACTATAACATCCTTCCCCCTCTTGATAGTCTCTTCTGCCATTCGTATATAGACTTCTGTTTTGCCGCTTCCGGTAACTCCATGCAGCAAATAGGCACTTGGAGAGTTTACAGATGAATTATTATAATCTGTATCTTGATTATCAAGGATGTTTTCAGCTTCCTTATCAAGGTCAGAGATAAAATCTTCCACCACAGTCCTCTGCTGCTCTTCAAGCTCGCCTATCTGACTGAAGCTCGGGATATTTTCCTTGATATCTACCCCTATCTTTCTTTCTCTTACCTTTTCCTTTACAGGCATAACTGTCATAAGAGACGCTATCATTGTAGAGCCATAGTATTCCTTCATCCATTTTGCAAGCTTTATAAGCTTGCTTTCTATACTTATGGCATTCTGAGATACACTCTGTATATCTTTGATTTTGTCTATATCATAGTTCGGCTCATCAGCGAAGCCTATTACATATCCGGTTCTAAGTCTGTTTCCTTGTCCAAACGGAACCTTCACAACAGAGCCAACCATCAGCTCATCAATCAGTTCCTCAGGAACTCTATATCTGAAAGGTTTGTCAACATTAGTCTGCGAAATATCTATTATTATATCCGCATATTTTACTGACATCTTCTTCCTCCAAAATCTCTTTTACAAGGTCACGCTCATCCATATGATGCTTCTTACCCTTGATCTCCTGGTAATCCTCATGACCCTTGCCGGCCAGGATGATAACATCACCCTCTCGGGCATTCATGATCGCATATCTAATCGCTTCCTTACGGTCGATTATGTCGATATGCTCTCCACTTGTTTTATCAATACCAACTTTAATATCATCTATTATAGCCTGAGGATCCTCATTTCTCGGATTATCACTCGTGATTATAGTGAAATCAGAATACTTACCGGACACCTCACCCATCTCATATCTCCTGTCCTTCGCACGGTTTCCACCGCAGCCGAAAAGGCTCACTATCCTCTTTGGCTCATACTCTCTGATTGCCTTCAGAAGTGACTCAAGCGCAACACCATTATGCGCATAATCGATCATCAGCGTAAATGCATCAGAGATAGGAATCATCTCAACTCGTCCTCTGACCTTGATCAGCTCAAGAATCCTCTGAATCTCATCAAAGCTTACACCCATACAGTCTGCAACAACGATTGCCGCAAGCGAATTATAAATACTAAAATCTCCCGGAAGGTCAACTCTTATATGTCCCTCAAGAACACCCTCAAGCTCATACTCAATACCGAGAATACCATTTTCCATATAGAGCTTGTGGCCGTCAGCAATATAGTCAGCCTCCTCACTCTTGCCAAATGTAATAGCCTCGGAAGTACTTCCCTCAATCATATACTCCGCCGCAGGGTCATCATAATTATATATACCTATATTACAGAGTGAAAAAAGCTTTTTCTTACACTCCTTATAATTTTCAAAATCACTATGCTCATTTGGTCCTATGTGATCAGGCGAGAGATTTGTAAAGATACCATAGTCAAAATCAACACCGGCTACTCTGTCAAGCATCAGTGCCTGTGATGACACCTCCATAACAACAGCGTGACAACCGTTGTTAACCATATCTCTGAACTTCTTATGCAGAACAATCGACTCAGGCGTAGTATTAAGAGATGACACCTTTTCCTTTCCGTCATCGATTTCTATGGTTCCGATAAGTCCGGTTTTTATTCCGGCAAGCTCAAGCATTTCCTTTATCATATAAGAGGTTGTGGTCTTGCCCTTTGTTCCGGTTATTCCGATTATAGTAAGCTCCTCACATGGATTATCATAAAACTCAGAGCTCATCACGCCCATGGCATAACGTATATTTTCAACCTGAATAATCGCTACCTGGTTGTCTTCCTTCTTCTTAAAGTCTCCATTTATAAGTATGTCATTCTCAAGTATATAGGATAATCTTTCCTGATTCTTTTCAGTGATTATCGCAGCTGCTCCCATCCTTATAACGTCCGGAATAAACTCAGCACCATCTACTCTCGCACCCGGAATAGCAAAATAAAGTCCTCCCTGGACTACCTTACGGGAATCATTTGTTATAGCTGTTATATCTGTACTTACATCACCACAGATAACCTCATACTCAAGTTCCCCTAATAGCTTTTCAAGTCTCATACTCTCCTCCTTCCCTCACACTATAAATACATTTCTATTTACGGTTGACTCAGAACACACTCTTGATTCCACACTCGCACATCGAGTTTTAATTCAGCCAGCTGATAAAACAAAAAACATTGCTTGCAAGCAAGATGTTTTGTTCTATCTCATGAACCGTAAATAGCAACATAAACACAATATGTCACGGGGTCACCCGTGACATATTCATTGTTTACTCGTCATCACCAACTATCTTGATCTTTCCTTCGTAAAGCTCTTCAACTGCTACAGAAAGAGGCTTCTTTCCTTCTGTACCATCTATAAGCGGTTCACTGCCACTTATGAGCTGTCTTGCTCTTTTTGCTGTTGCGAGCACAATAGAATAACGGCTCTGTACTACAGGCTGTTCTCCCGGCTCTACTCCTTCGTTTGCAACCTCCATCAGGTCACTATATGACGGATGTATCATTATTCTTTCCTCCTTTATTTTAAAGAAGCTTGAGACTCAAGCTGTTCTTTTATACTTAACATGAATTCAGTCCTGTTTTCCTTCTTGCATGATTCGCTTACAACGATAGCATGTATATCATCAACACATTTATCCAGCTCATCATTAATCACGATGAATTCATAACTTCCCATGGACTCTGCTTCCTCTGCAGCACGTTGCATCCTCTTCTTGATGACGTCTTCTTTTTCAGTACCTCTGTTTACGAGTCTATCATGAAGAGTTTCAACATCCTTTGTTGAGATAAATATAAGAAGTGCGTCCGGGTACTGAGCCTTAATACTCATCGCACCCTGAACCTCTATCTCAAGGATTACATTTTTACCAGCCGCCATCTCATCCTCAACAAACTTACGTGGGGTGCCATAGAAGTTCTCTACATACTGCGCCCACTCAATAAGGCCATTATAGTCAATCAAAGACTTGAAGTCCTCGACTGATTTGAAATAATAATCCTTTCCATCAACCTCACCCTCTCTGGGAGCTCTGGTTGTTGCAGAAATAGATAGGCTGTAGTCATACTTCTCAACGAGCTTTTTTACTACTGTTCCTTTGCCCGATCCCGAAAATCCGGAAATAACAATAAGTCTTCCTTTTGACATAAGCGCCTCCTATTCTATATTCTGTATCTGCTCACGTATCTTCTCGATACATGTCTTCATATCAATTCCAATATCAGTAACTGAAAGAGTATCTGATTTTGACAAAGTTGTATTGGCTTCTCTGTTCATTTCCTGAACTATAAAATCGAGTCTGCGTCCTATAGTCTCAGAGCCTTCAGTCTGAGCAGAAAGCATATCCTTAAATGCAGCTATATGACTATGAAGTCTTACAAGCTCCTCGTCGACAGAAACCTTATCAGAATAAATCGTAACCTCCTGAACTATTCTGCTCTCATCTATATTTGCAGTATCAAGAAGCTTTTCAACCTTTTCAGTAAGCTTGGTTCTGTACTCTTCTATGATCTTTGGAGCAAGCTCATCAACCTGACAGGTAAGAGCTTCAAGCTCATCCAGCTTTCCAAGAAGATCCACCTTAAGGTTTTCTCCTTCTTTTAAGCGTGACTCCATATACTGTTTTCCTGCCGCATCAAGAACCTTCTCGATGATCTCGTACTCTTCGTCCTCAACCTCGAAGCTTTCTTCGACTGTGAGAACATCAGGAAATCTCGCCAGAACAGTAGGCTTATAATCCTCTTCAAGTCCGAAATCCTTTTCCATCTGACGGAAATGATTCATATACTGCTCTGCTATCTCTTTATCATACTTAACAGTATATCCTGAAGACTTAAGGCTGTTATAGGTAATAAAAACATCAACCTTTCCTCTTTCCACATACTGCTTCATTCTCTTTTTAAGTTCAGGTTCAAAACGACTGATACTGCGTGGCAGCTTAATACTTATATCACAGTATCTGTAATTAACTGACTTAATCTCTATGATAACTCTTCTGAACTCATCAGAATATTCGCTTCTTCCGAAGCCTGTCATACTATAAACCATATCGTCCACCCGTAAGTAAGTCATATATTTATGCATACGCATACATAGTGTATTATATAATATAAGAATTCATATTTCAATAAATTCCTAACCTAGACACCGGCGCCGTCCATCTCCAACATCCTACATTGGATGACATGCCGCTGTTTCACGAGCTCGTCTTTCCGACGAGCGAGGGGAATTGCGGCATAGTTCAACAGGGCGAAATCAGGCGCCGTCCCTATCTTTTATTCGACCTTCTCCATATCCTTCTTTCCTCAGCCTCCTTTATGAGACCATCGCGAAAGTCAGGATGAGCTATCGAGATAAGATCCTCCGCTCTCTCCCAGGTTGATTTACCCTCAAGATTAACAACACCGAACTCCGTTACAATAAAGTAAACCTGACTTCTCGGAGAGGTTATGATGTCCCCGTTAAACTGCGGAGTTATACAGGACCTTCTGTTTCCATCCCTGTCCTTATAAGTTGATGTCATACAGATAAATGCCTTTCCGCCTCTCGACGCAGAAGCTCCGGTAAGAAAGTCCAGCTGACCACCGGTACCGCTTATATGTCTTCCTTCAAAGCTTTCTGACGCAACCTGACCGTAAAGATCCACCGCAACACATCCATTTATTGAAACCATGTTGTCAATCTGTGCTATGACAAACGGGCGGTTAACATACTCAAGAGGAAATGCAGCAATTCCCGGATTATCATCCAGCCATTCATATAGATCCGCAGAACCAACAGCACATCCGAAAACACCCTTTCCTTTATCTATGCTTTTTCTTTTATTGGTAAGCTTTCCTGAACGATATAACTCGAGATACGCATCTGTACAAAGCTCAGTATGCATTCCCAGATCCTTTACATCGCTCTCTGATATAAGCGCACCTACTGCATTTGGAATAGCACCGATTCCAAGCTGAAGAGTCGCACCATCTACGATATAAGGAATTATATGATTTGCTATCTTCCAGTCGATATCACGCGGCTGTATCGGAAGGAAATTTTTGAAAGGCTCATGTTCTCCCTCTACAACGATATCAACATCCGATATATGTATCGACTCATTATAACCACCATGAATAGTAGGCATATTTTCATTTACTTCAACTATTACGATATCAGCCTTCTCACAGATGGGTCCGGCTACACCCGTATTAACAGAGAAATTGAAGTATCCATGCTTATCCATCGGTGCAACACTGACCATTACTACATTTACATCAATAAAGAATTCATAGTATGCAGCATTGTACTGGAACACCATTGGGATGTAATAACAGAGGTCCCTGTCACACAGCTTTCTCTCATAGGAAGAAAAATGCCAGCTGTGATATATAAAATGTTCTCTCGACGGATCGCACTCAGCCACCTCTATGGGACCCGGAATCAGATTTCCCCTTATCTTTACATCCTCCAGCTCATCTCTTCTTTTTGAGAGAGCCTTGTCGAGAAGCACCGGCATTCCAAGAGAACTGGTATAATCAACCCAGTCACCACTCTTTACAACCTTTACAGCTTCGTCAGCCGTTCTCAGTTTAGACTTATATTCCCGCGAATAATCTATTAACATATATAGCCCCCATACATAGATTTAATCATAACCCAATCATCCCAACCGGACAATAATACGCATCTTTGTTTAACGGATATAATTTATCTGACGTATCAATAATAAGCCCCGTAGCAATCGGCATCTTATATTGTTCGAGTATTTTAAAGTTTTTATCCGCCTTATCCTTTCCAATTCCTTTTTTTATCTCAATAGGATATAACTTCTGATCTTTGATATATATAAGGTCAACTTCTTTTTGATCTCTATCCCGATAATAGTATAACAAATACTCAATTCTCTTCCCACTGTTACGAATACTTTTTACTATCTCACTAACAACATATGTTTCAAAAAAAGCACCAGCCATAGGAGATGCTTCCAATATACTGTAGTCAGACCATCCACATAAGAAGGCACAAAGACCGGTATCCATAAAATACAATTTAGGCTTCTTTATTATTCTCTTGGCCATATTATTCGAATATGGATGCAGAATCATAATTATACCTGATGCCTCAAGTATTGATATCCAGCTTTTAACTGTACGTGCATCTATCCCAACCGCATTACCTATCTCAGTATAATCCAGTTGCTGTGACGTCCGTAGTGCAACTATCATCATAAACCTTCTAAAATCATCCAGTTTCCCAACATTGATCATCCGACTAACATCTTTTTCAAGATATGTAGATATATAGCTTTCAAAAAAAGTGTCTCTATCCAGTTTCGATATCCAATATTCAGGCATGCCCCCGAGGAAAATCTCTTTAAATACCTCATATCTGTTTTTTGGTTTAAGTTTCTTTTGTCTATTTTTAAGTATGTCTATATCAGGAACAAAGTCATGCCCTTCTATCTTCATCTTTTCACATTCAGATAAAGAATTTACTTCTATTATCGCTGTTCTTCCTGCCAAAGTTTCTGATGCGTTTTCTCTGATCTCATGTGTGTTTGAACCTGTCAGAATATACATAAGTGGCTTTCCGCCTTCATTGTTTGTTCTCTTAAGTTTAGACTCATCTATCCTTATCTTGATGGCTTCCATTAAGCTGGGAACCTTTTGAATCTCATCTATGATCAGAGGAATTTCATGTGCATCCAAAAAAAGCTCAGGATCATTTGTTGCAAGCATTCTTTCTTTGCTATCATCTAATGATACATATGCATAATCCTGAAATATATTTCTTACCATAGTGGATTTGCCTGTCTGTCTGGCACCATATAATGTAATACACGCATATTCTTCAGCAATATCTATTATTTTTTTCTCTAATTGTCTATGATAATACATTTAGATTATCTCCTATAACTATTATGGATTAAGTATATAATAAAAATTCGGCAAAATCAACATAGCATTGTCGATTCTGCCGAAACTCATTATTTTATATTACGATAGTATTATTCTACTCCAGAAAAACCTTGCGATTTATAATCATCAAAATCTAGTTTAAATACATAAAATGTACCATTTGGATTTTCATATGTATATTCATTATCTTCCAAATTAGGGTCATCAGTATTTTTAATATCATTCTCATAATCTAAGTATCTGTCTGCATAGTTGGTGCCAAAATAATCCGGCATTAAAGCACTGACTTCTCCATAATCTGAGACTGAATTTCCTAAATCATTTTCTGATTCATATTCAATATAAACACTCCACTCAGACGAAAGATTCGGAGGGCTAACTAGAACTATTACTCCACTAACCTTGAAAGATGCAGGATGCTTCATATTGTTTTTTGCCGTATTAATTGCCGTTTGTACATTTTCATAATATGGTCTCTGCTTTTCAAACTTTTTTTCATTTTCTGTCGCAACTAACTTATCTAATGATTCCTTTGCATTTTTTAATGTAACATAGTTCTTCACTTGTTCCTTCTGATTGTCAGTCATTTCAGAGTATGTTTGCATTAAACTATCAATTAACTCTTGATCTTCTATAGTCACCTCACCTATAGTATCAATCTTATCCATCGTGTCCTGTGAAAGTGGATCTATTTCTTTCTCTCCACACCCAGAACAGCACATCATTAACACTAAACTAATAATTATTTTTACCCCTTTTTTCATCTTTCTGCCTCCTTAATAAATGGATTAGGATAATCCTTCGGAATATGGTAAGGACTTCCCTTTTTATCCTGTGTTATTCTTGGATCATTTTGATTTCTGCACCATTTTTGAACTCTCCATTGTGACACTCCCCAACGAATTGATGCCTCTTTTGTTCCCATATCAGACATGTTCTTCTCCTTTCAATTTAAGATAATTCAAGTTATTAATTCACTATTCACCAATGTATACTTTTGTAAATGTTTTTATTTCAGAGATAATCTATTCAGATTTATTAAATATAATGTACATCAAATAATAAATATGCTAAAATAAACGTAAATTCAGACGAAAAATCAAAGTCCACAAAAGTATACTTTTGTGGACTTTTACATATTACCAATCGCATCATTATACTCATTTGCCTTTTTATAAAAGGTCGATCTTGCCATTCCGCACTTTTTTGCCGCCTCTGACACGGTCAGTCTTTTATTTCTCCACTGTTCATAAACATCATCAAAACAATCCGGAAGAGGCATAGGCGGAGGTCCAAACCTTACCCCTCTTGCTTTTGCTATTGCTATACCTTCGGCCTGTCTTTGTCTTATATTGGCTCGTTCATTTTCTGCAACATAGCTTAAAAGAGCCAATACTATATCTGAGAGAAACGTCCCCATAAGATCTTTCCCTCTCCTCGTATCCAATAGTGGCATATCTATAACAACTATATCGGCTTTCCTATATTTAGTTATATACTTCCACTGCTCAATTATATCCTCATAGTTTCTTCCCAAACGGTCAATACTCTTAACATATATCAAATCATCTCTCTTTATTCTTCTTATTAATTTTTTATATTTGGGGCGATTGAAATCCTTTCCAGATTGTTTATCAATATATATTTCTTCATCCTTTATACCGAGTTCATGCATGGCTTTTATCTGCCTATCTTCATTCTGATTCTTGGAACTCACCCTGCAATATCCATATATAGTCATACCATCCCGCCTTTCAACACTAATTAAAAACAGGCAGCCTTGATTTATTATCATTACTACCTGTTCAATAAATTTATAAATATTAAACTT
>CACYJP010000038.1 GCA_902774725.1 uncultured Lachnospiraceae bacterium | reverse complement strand
AGATGAGGTTAAAGAAAAAATAAAGGATATGGATGTTCCGGAAGGATACTCTGTAACAATTAAGGGTGAGAATGAGTCAATCGATGAAGCGATGAATCAGCTGGGACTTATGATGCTCCTTGCTGTAGTTCTGATCTATCTCATAATGGTTGCACAGTTCCAGAGTCTGAAGTCTCCATTCATAATAATGTTTACCATACCGCTTGCATTTACCGGTGGACTTCTCAGTCTGTTCATCTTTGGTAAGCCGGTTTCGGTTATCGCAGTAGTCGGATTTATAATGCTGGCCGGTATCATAGTTAATAACGGTATCGTTCTGGTCGATTATATAAATCAGCTGAGGCGAGAAGGAATGTCCAAGAAAGAGGCTATTGTAAACTCTGCTAAAACTCGTATGCGACCTGTATTCATGACAGCTATTACAACAATCGTATCGATGTCCACGATGGCTGCCGGTATGGGACAGGGTGTTGAAATGTCACAGCCAATGGCCATGGTAGTAATCGGAGGAATGATCTACGGAACACTCCTTACTCTTGTGCTTGTACCGTGTCTGTATGATGCGTTCAACAAAGAAAAGGATATGACTGAAGAAGAGCTTTAGAAGAACTATAGTAGAACGGTAGAAGAGTTGTAAAAGAACTGTAATAGAACTTCTGAGAATAGTTATAAAATAAAGAAGAGATCTGACACGAAGAAGTGCAGATCTCTTTTTGTATGATTTAATCTTGTTTGAATTAATCAGTTTTCTTAGTAGGGAGGAAACAGTGCGTTGATGCCTTATACTTTAAATATTCATCACCGAATCTTTCCTCAAGCATTCTTTCCTCATATGGACATATCCAAACGAAGAGAATGAAAAATTCAACTATCGGAAGTATATACATATATGTGTTTCCTGAGAAGAAAAGTGCTGCAGTACTAAGAAGTATGATTCCCACATAAACCGGATTTCTTGTTTTGCTGTAAACACCGGTGGTTATCAGGTTACCCATTTTTAGGTTGAAGATCATTTCTTCCTCGTTGATCGCACTGAGATACAGGCTGCTTCCTAAAAATGTAAGTATGGCACCGAGACCTATGTAGGTATATCTCAGCCATTTGGCTGAAGGAACTCCGGTTTTAAGAGAACCTATATGTCCCAAAATCACAGCTAAGGCTGTCAGTGCTATTACAAGGATAACGAAGTATTTATCTTTTCCGTATACAGGAAGTGGGTTTGCTTTAGATGTAACAACGTTATCGTCGAGAATGTCTTCAGTAGAAGAACCATCCTTTAATTCATTATCGATTTTTTCATCGATTATTTCATTGGCTTTTTCATCGATGGTATCATTTATTTTTTCACTCATAATAATTCCCCTTAATGCATATTATTATTACCGCTATAGTATAGCACTCTGATTTTATAGACGTCAACACACTCTGTTTTTACAGACGTCAATTCTGTTTTACGAGTTAGGCAGAATGTGATAAAATATAAAAGTTATAGGGGAGAATAATTATGTCATATGTAGCTTTATACAGAAAGTTCCGTCCGGACAGCTTTGACGAGGTAAAGGGACAGGATCATGTTGTTACAACTTTAAAGAATCAGCTGGCTCATGACAGGGTTGGTCATGCTTATCTCCTTTGCGGAACAAGAGGAACAGGTAAGACAACTGTTGCAAAGCTGATGGCAAAGACTATGAACTGTGAGAACAGGACAGAGAATGGTCCGTGTGGAGTATGCGAGAGCTGTAAGGCTATAGCTGACGGAACATCACTGAATGTTATAGAGATAGATGCTGCAACGCATAATGGCGTTGACAACATCAGGCAGATAAATGAAGCTGTTCAGTATTCGCCGGCACAGGGAAAGTATCTCGTATATATAATCGACGAGGCACACCAGCTCTCGAAGGGTGCATACAATGCGCTTCTTAAGACGCTCGAGGAACCGCCGGAATACGTTATATTTATCCTGGCTACAACAGATGATTATTCGCTTCCGATCACAATAAAGTCCAGATGTCAGAGATTTGATTTTCACAGGATATCTCTTGAGACGATAGTAGACAGACTGGAGACAATCGTTCAACGTGAGGGCGAGTCGGCGGATGTGGATGCGCTCAGGTATATCGCGCGTGCTGCTGACGGCTCCATGAGAGATGCTCTTTCGATTCTTGATGAGTGTATGTCTGCAAGCATCGGGCAGGAGCTTACAAAGGATAAGGTGCTGAGTGTAATAGGCGCTGTATCTGTTGATATATATATAAAAACACTCACCGCGATAAGGGATAATAAACCTGAAGAGGTTCTTGATATAATCAATGAAACCATTTGGGATGGAAAGGACCTTATAAAGTTCACGGATGATTTCACCTGGTTTATAAGAAATGTACTTTTCCTGAAGCTTTCTCCTAAAATAGCGGGAGAGCTTGATATGACAGATGAAAGCATAGAAGAGATAAAGGCTTTAGGAAACGAATTCAGTGTAGACAGCCTTACCAGATATCTGAATATCCTTCAACAGACATGTTCTGAAATCAGAAAATCATCAGTAAAGAGGATAACACTTGAAACCTCCATCATAAAAATGATGAGACCTGAAACCGATATCGATTTAGAAGGAATACTTAGCAGGCTTGATAAGCTGGAAAAAGGCGGAGTAGCAGCTCCGGCACCTGCCGGTCCGGCCGCTGCACAGGCAGAAAGTACTCTTTCCAGCAGAGAGGTTGAAGCTCTTGTTGATGCGGCAATCGGAAGAGAACTAAATAAGAGGATGGAAAGTGTAAGTAAACCGTATGATGAAGAGCAGCAAAGTGATATAATAGAAAAGAATATCCGGGAAAGCTTCCCTCCTGCAGAGGCAGAGGACATACTTAAGCTTGCGAAGGAGTGGCATTCAGTAATAGCACCAAAGCTCGCGGAGCCTCATAAGCTATATGCTCAGGATATATTAGTAGAGCCTTCACTCAGCTACAAATCCGGTGATGTGTTGGGCCTTAATCTTGTCTTTGATAAAAGAGATGAAAAGGATCAGAGATATAATTATTATGATAACCCAAAGAACAGGGAAGTTCTTGCGGAGATGATCTCAAAAATCATTCAGAAAAAGGTTACTGTAGGTGTTGTTTATAAAACCATAAATAAGGGGATGATCGATAATCAGTCCCTTGCAATAAATAAAGTCAATTTTGATGTAGAGATAATAGAAAGAGAGGACGAAAAAGATGGCTAAAAGAGGTGGATATCCTGGAGGAATGATGCCGGGTGGAATGAATAACCTTATGAAGCAGGCACAGAAAATGCAGAAGCAGATGGAGGAGACTCAGGCAGAGCTTGAGGTAAAGGAGTATGAGGCTACTGCAGGTGGCGGAGTTGTAAAGGTTAAGATAAACGGCAAGAAGGAGATAACCGAGATAAAGATTGCTGAAGAGGTTGTCGATCCTGAGGATATTGAAATGCTCGAGGACCTTATAATTGCAGCTGTTAACGAAGCTATCAGAGCACAGGCTGATGATGAGAAGCAGCAGCTCGGCAAAATAACAGGTGGTATGGGCGGAGGCCTTGGAGGTCTTTTCTAAATGAATATATATGGCGGAGAAGTAAACAGGCTTATTGAAGAGCTGGGACATCTTCCCGGTATCGGTTCAAGAAGTGCTCAGAGGCTGGCTTTTTATATAATCGGTATGCCGGATGACAGAGCACAGGCCTTATCAGATTCCATAATAAATGCAAAGAAAAAAATAAAATACTGTAAAGAGTGTTATACTATTACAGACAGTGAAATGTGTCCTATATGCTCATCAGCAGCAAGGGATCATAAGACGATCATGGTAGTTGAATCTCCAAGGGATATGGCCGCTTATGAAAGAACAGGAAAGTATGAAGGGGTATATCATGTTCTTCATGGAGTGATCAATCCGAGCCAGGGGATAGGTCCACAGGAGATAAAACTTAAGGAACTTATGATCAGACTGAGAGAAGACGTAGATGAGCTCATAATAGCAACTAATTCCAGTGTAGAGGGTGAAGCAACAGCGATGTATATATCCAAAATGGTTAAACCGGCCGGAATCAAGGTAACTCGTATTGCGAGTGGCGTACCGGTAGGTGGAGATCTGGAGGTTACTGACGAGGTTACGCTGATGCGAGCACTGGATGGAAGAATTGAAATATAACAAATGAATCTAAGGAGGGGTATTAGATGAAAAAGATAGGTATACTTACAAGTGGCGGAGACTGCCAGGCACTCAATCCTACAATGAGAGGTGTAGTAAAGGGACTTGAAAACCTTTTCGGAGATATAGAGATATATGGATTCCTTGAGGGATACAAGGGACTTATCTATGGTAATTATAAGAAGATGGAGCCGATGGAATTCTCAGGACTTCTGGCAAAGGGTGGAACTGTTCTTGGTACATCCAGAGTTCCGTTTAAATATCTCGATACACCTACTGAGGATGGAGTAGAGAAGGTTCCTGCAATGATCAAGACCTATAAGAAGCTTGAACTTGATGGACTTTTCGTACTTGGAGGTAACGGATCTCAGAAGACTGCCCATAGACTTTACCAGGAGGGGTTAAATGTTATAGGTCTTCCGAAGACTATTGATAATGATATCTATGGAACAGATGTTACATTTGGTTTTCAGAGTGCTATCGATGTTGCAACTCATGCAATTGACTGTATCTATACAACAGCTGAGTCTCATAACAGAGTTTTGAAGAAGGTTTATAAGACCATCGAAAAGAGAAGAAAGATGGGTAAGAAGTTTGCAATCATCGTTGTTGCAGAGGGTGCTATTTCCAAGGAGCTTGCAAAGCTTCCTAAGAAGGAAAGAAAGCAGAAGCTTGCTGAGAGAACTTATCCTTCAATTGCATATGAGATAGCAAATGATATACAGGTTAAGTATCCTACAACTGAAGTAAGAGTAGCACTTCCGGGTCATACACAGAGAGGTGGAAATCCGGATGCTTATGATAGAGTGCTTTCCAGCCGTTTTGGAGCAAAGGCAGCTGAACTGTTTAAGGCAAAGGATTTCGGAAAGCTTATAGTATTTAAGAATAATGAGGTGTCGGCTATTCCGATGGAAGAGTCTGCAGGAAAGCTGAAGTATGTCGATGTTGATAATCAGCTTATCCAGGAAGCGAAGACTCTTGGAATATCTTTTGGTGACTAAGTAAATGATTAAAAGAAGACTTTTTGGGTCGCTCCTATTTATAGTTTTATTTATAGGGGCGGCTCTATCCTTTAACTATATAGAAAACAGGAAGAGAGACACAAGACCGGTCGAGGGCTTTAATCCTACGATGGGATGTGCTTACATCCTTTATGATGGACAGATCATAAATACAATGATGGGTTATACATCGTCGCTACGAACTGATCTTTACAGAGACTCGATTGTACCGCTTGATTCGACGAAGGAAATAAAGGTTATACTTCCTGAAGATGCTGATACAGGAGCTGATATTACTTATGAGCTCCGTTCTTTTGATGGAACAAACCTGATAGAGGAGGGTGACTTCAGATTTGTAACTACAAGTGACAATCTCACTGAGTACACTACTACTCTGAGGATGGATCTGACGCTCGGAAAGGAATATAGTTTCAGGATAAAGGCAAAGCAGGGGGATGAGAGTAAGTGCTTTTATACCCGTG
The DNA here is from genome assembly GCA_902774725.1 of uncultured Lachnospiraceae bacterium. Taxonomy (GTDB): domain Bacteria; phylum Bacillota; class Clostridia; order Lachnospirales; family Lachnospiraceae; genus Eubacterium_Q. Next base: position 19,965 of record CACYJP010000038.1, on the reverse strand, counting down.
TCGTAAGACTTGATAAATCAAGACTTTCCGACTTTGTTGCATTTGCGGGAAGCTTCAGCGATGGCGCATTTGAAGGAAATGCAGCAGCCAATCTGACTGCTTCTACAACGGATGCGGTTACAACCTACAATGTGTCCGGAGATGAGGCTGATATAAAGAATCAGGAAAAGAATTTTGCACAGGAGAAGGAGGTTGCAACTAGTACGGATGCGATGAGCGGTGTAAAGATCGCTGATATCTCCTCTGTTTTCGGCAGCGCTGATGCTATGAGTGATATGTACACGGCATCCACTGCATCAGAGGTTTCTTCTGATGGAAATCCCGGTTATGTAACGCTCAAGTCTTCCTATGAGGATGTTACCTATAATGGGCTGAAAATAGAAAGACTTAGTGAACCGATTCCGAAGATTAAGGAACTGACAGAGGAGAGTGCGGTTGTTGAGTTCAGATATAAAGCAATATCAGAAAGAGAAAATGGGGCTGATACATTTGCTATATATGAGTACTTCTCACTTGAGTATGACAATGGTTCCGCATCTATAAAGGTAAACGATTACAGAAGATTTATGAATCAGGACTTTACAGCAAGAGGTTTTGATTCGATTAATAATGGTATCTGCCTGGGACTTACCGCGGACAGAAATCCTCAGTATGTTTCATCGGAAGATTCGAAACAGATAGCATTTGTCGCTGATAACAGCGTTTGGGTTTATAACAATAGTGACAAGACTTATTCGAGCGTTTTCGGTACCTCTTCTGATGAAGCTCAAAAGGAAAGAATTCCTCAGGAGGGATATGGGCTGAATCTTCTTGAGATAAAAGACGGAATTCTGTATTTCGTTGTATACGGAAGAATTAATGAAGGCCCTCGAGAGGGACAGGTTGGAGTCGGACTTTACGAATACAGTATTGAAAATGTAACTCTGAGGGAGCTTTGTTTTGTATTTTCTGATTTCAGCTTTGATACAATGCTTCTTTCAACTAAAAAATTCAGCTATTATGACAGAGTAAACAGACATTTTTATACGATGATCGGTGACAGCATTATTGATGTAGATATTATTACCGGAGAGAAGGATGTGATTGTTTCTGATATACCTTCTAATCAGATAGCTGTTTCTGAAAATGGTAAGGTTGTCGCATTTCCGGATAATAAGGACCTTGTATCTGTAAATAAGATAACTATTATGGACTTTGAAAAGGGAACAAAGGTTGAGAAGAAGGATGGTTCCATGAAGCTTGCACTTATGGGCTTTGTTGGAGACAATATCCTTTACGGTGCTGCCAGACAGGAGGATATCTATTTTGATATTGATGATACACCGGCCTTCTATTTCAGCAAGCTCTTTATTGTTGGACCTGATGGTTCGGATATCAAGGTTTATGAAAAAGAAGGAACCTATGTAAGTGGTATAAGCTTCAAGGACAACACTATTTATCTGGACAGGGTCACGAAGAATGATGATACCGGTGAGGTTACAAAGACTGATCCGGATTATATATCCTACAAGATGAAGGATAATGACAATAAGCTGGAGGTTGCAGTCAAGGAAAACGCTGACTACAATCAGCAGCTTTATATACTGCTTCCTGACAATGTAATAATGAGCCAGAATAATGAAGAGCTCTTCACAAAGGTTTCCTTGAATACTAACAATGTAGAGATCAGTGCGACAGATGCTGCACTTGAGAAGATGCCTGCATATATCTACGATGCATCAGGAATCAGAGGTACTGCCTACAGTGCAGGTAAAGCGATTACCGAAATCTATGATGATGGAGGATATGTGGTTGATGGCGATGGTGGAGTTCTTTATATGAAGAAACAGTCAAAGCCATATCTGACGGTTGCCGGTACATTTGAGTATAAGTCAGCTGATACAGGAGAAGAGTCCTTTGCAGCCTGCAATTATATGTGTATGCTTGCTGCGGGTCTGGATGCGGATTACGATACAGTCAGATCCAGAAATAACTGGATTTTGAATTTTGATGAAGCCGGAGCAGAGGTAAAGGGAGTAAATATCTCGGGAGTTAAGCTTGAAACTGCGATAGGTTATCTGAGTGACGGAAGTCCTTTTGCTGCAAAGTTTTCAGACAGATATGTTCTGGTTGTAAGCTATAACGATGATTTCATCAGGTATTATGATCCGATCGAGGATAAAGAAGTAAGACTTATGAGATATCAGTTCCAGCTTAAGGTTAATGATGAGGGAAATGAGTTCTATACATATGTAAAGGAATAAAAAAAGTATATAAATACAAAGGGGAGCCGTTTGGCTACGGCTCCCTTGGTATGAAAAATGTGGGGGAAGGTATAGAATCCTTCATTTGGAACATCTTTAATATAACAAGCTTTTATGTTTTAAAATAGTTCATACTGTGAACACTCTGTGAACTTTCACCACAAGATGTTGTTGACATAAATCGAAACAAGTTTATATATAGTATTGAAAACTACGTCGTCGCTACTTTTAAATACTATGTCTAGGTCAGAATTGATGTAGGTATACTTCTGTCCCAGGACTTGTTACTGAACACAGCGTCTATGCTGGCAACGATTCCGTTGTCAATCTCGCCCTTAATGACCATATCACGCATAATAGAAATAGCTTCTTCGTGGGAGAAGCCTTTTTTATATGCTCTCTCCTCTGTAAGTGCCTGATAGATATCGCAGCAGGCCATAAGCCTTTCTTCCATAGAAAGATTCTCTTCCTTAAGACCGAAAGGATAGCCGGTTCCATTAAGCTTTTCGTGATGATGAGATGCCCATATCATTATCTCATCCATATTTTTTATCTGACTCAGTATGTCATATGTGTAGTACGCATGCTGTTTCATTACCTGATATTCGTCATCGTTAAGTCTGGTTGGCTTCTGAAGTATGTCATTTGAAATCATCAGCTTTCCAACGTCATGAAGCGCACCGGCAAGATAATATCTTGTTATTTTCTCTGATGGGAATTTATAGAATTCTGCCATCTTCTTACAGTTTACTGCAACTCCGGAGGAGTGCTTACATGTATAGTGCGACTTGTAGTCTATTATCTGGGCAATCAGCGTAGCAAGGTTGAAAACCTCCTGCTGAGAATATTCATCATTAAAATGTTTTGTCGCTTTTCTGAGATAGTTTCCGACATTTGAAACTGAAAGCATATTCAGATGCTTAGCTTTAAAGAATTTGCAAAATGTATCTGATATCTCTCTTGAGAACATAGTTCCTGCATTGGACTTTACATAGTAGATGATTGCACCGTAGGTATCTTTTTCTGCGGCAGCAAGCTCAAAGTTGTTGTCCAGACAGTCAGCCAGATGTATGATCTGTGATTTGATAGGAGTCCTGTCATAGGTTCTTCCGTTAGGACCCGATCCATCTGCATTTTCACGATGAAGAAGGATAACATCTCTGTTATTTGTTCTAAACGGCATGAACTTTGTGTTGGTCTCGCCGATGATACATCTTCTGAGGTCGAAGTCTCTCTTTGAATAACCACTTGCGTTGTTATACTTTTTGTATTCGAGCTCTTCCTGATTAACCTGTGTCAGAGCATTATCATGGAGAATAGAAAAAGCAGCCAGGTCGACAAGCTCATCAGGAGTGAGTCCCAGAGCTTTGCCCAGCATGACGGACAAACCGGCTATTCTTTTACAATGTCCATTCTTGGTGCCAAGGAGCTCCCGCTCTACAGCATCAAGACCGGAGGATACTGCATACAGTATCTCATTCAACTCAATTTTCACAGATTATAACCTCATCACATTTTATATCACTATATAAATATACAGCAAAACAGGCTCATATGCAAGCAACATAAAAGGGGTTGCAAAACTTTTTAAATAGTGTATCATATAGATTAGCACTCGAGAGGCGAGTGTGCTAATAACTATCAAATTACTATGGAAAGGGAAATTATGTTAACCATACCTATTTATGATACGATACTTCTTCCGGAGGTTACATTTTTCTTTAAAAAGGAAGTGATAGACAGCTGGCATACTACTGAACTGGTAGTTGGTGAGCATCTTGTTTTTGCGCTCTTGAGAGATGATATCGATATACGTGATACTGAGCTGGAGGATGTATATCCAATAGGAATTACTGCTAAAATTGAGAGTATTGATCCTGATGGAAATGTAAAGGTCAGAACGAAAAAGAGAGTCAATATCCTTGGTATGACAAAGGATGTTGGAGGCCTTATATACTCTGAAGTTGAAGAACGTCCTGAGATTAATGATATGGACGAAGAGGAGATGAGGGAAAGGTTTGAAAAGCTCAGAAATAAGTTCCTCAAATTTGTACAGAGCTACCAGTGGGGACTTTGGGCAAGAGGCTTTATCCTTCAGTGGAAAAACATAAATGAGATGGCCTGCTCTATGACAGGATACTTCAGCATAACATGGGAAGAGAAGTATGAAATAGTAGAGGTGGACAGTGAGAAGGAACGCTTCGAACTGATCGAACATGCTTCCTATGCATTTATGGAGCTTGCTGATGTTGCGGAAGGTGCAGAGCTGGAGCAGCAGGCGAGAAATGAAAGCATTTACAGAGAGGATGCTATAAAGAAGCAGATCGAGATACTCCAGAGAGAGCTTGATGAGATGCATCCTGAAAATATATCTGATGTCAGAAGATTTGAAAAGCTTATATCTGAGTCCGGAATGAATGAGACTGCTGAGAGAGAGGCAAGGAAGGTCCTGAACCGTATGAAGCAGGAAGGACAGGATGGTCATGAGTATGGAATGCTCTATGATTATCTCGATTTTGTAACCAGCCTGTCCTGGAAGAACGAAGAATTCAAACCTATTGATCTCGATAAGGCGGAAGAGATACTTGATAAGGAGCATTACGGACTTAAAAAGGTTAAGCAGAGAATAATCGAGCAGCTTGCTATAATGGCGCTCAACAAGAAGCAGTCCGGTTCAATCATCCTTTTTGTCGGCGCGCCGGGAACCGGTAAGACGAGTATCGGTCAGAGTATAGCTGAGGCTCTCGGAAGGGAATATGTCCGTATAAGTCTTGGCGGAGTTCGTGACGAGGCTGAGATAAGAGGTCATAGAAGAACCTATATAGGTGCTATGCCCGGCAGGATAATGGAAGGAATGAAGAGGAGTGGAGTATCCAATCCAGTTATGGTCCTTGATGAGGTAGATAAGCTGGTACGTGATTACGGCGGTGACCCTTCATCTGCACTTCTGGAGGTGCTGGATCCTGAGCAGAATAATAACTTCACGGATCACTATATGAACGTTCCATATGATCTCTCAAATGTACTTTTTGTATGTACGGCCAATTCAATTGATACCATACCGGAGCCGCTTCTGAATCGTATGGAAATAATAGAATTTCCGGGCTATACTGCTACGGAAAAGTTCTACATAGCAAAAAAGCATCTGATACCTCGTGCCATGAAGTACGCGAACATCAAGCGTAAGCAGCTGAATATAACTGATACTGCTCTTAGGAAAATCATATCTGACTATACTATGGAGGCCGGAGTAAGAGGACTGAAGAAACGTGTTGAAACACTTATGAGATATGCAGCAGTTCAGCTCGTCAAGGGTAAGAATGAAAAGCTATCCGTTAAACCTGCAGACCTGAAGGAATATCTGGGTCACAGGGGATATACACATGATATAATAGAAAAGAAATCTATCCCTGGAGTTGTTACCGGACTTGCATGGACAATGGCGGGTGGAGAGATACTCTTTATAGAAACAAAAACCGTAAACGGAAATGGAAAGGTTACTATAACCGGTCAGCTGGGTGATGTGATGAAGGAATCTGTTGAGATTGCAATCAGCCTTGTGAAGGATATGTATCCTGAAGAGACGAAGGCTCTTGCAAATCTTGATCTCCATATCCATGTTCCGGAAGGAGCAACCCCGAAGGACGGACCATCTGCCGGAATCACAATCGTAACCGCGCTCGTTTCACTCTTTACCGGAAGGGCAGTTCCGCCAAAGATTGCAATGACAGGAGAGGTTTCCCTTAGAGGAAATATACTTCCAATCGGTGGTCTTCCTGAAAAGCTGATGGCGGCTGTAAGAGCGGGAGTAAAAACTGTATTCATTCCTGAGAAAAATGTTGAAGACCTCGAGGATGTTGCTGATGAGGTTAAGAAGGAGCTGGAGATAATTCCGGCAAAGAAGGTCACTGATGTACTTAATAAAATCTTCGAATAAGATCTTTGAAGGAAGGTAAAGATGGATAGTAAAAGGAAATTATCATTTACATATAACGCACCGGTGACGCTTAGCTTTGCACTGGTTTCACTTATTGTTCTGGGCGTTGCAAAGCTGACGCATGGATCGAGCACGCATATGTTCTTCTCTGTATACAGGAGTCCGATTAGTGTGGCCTGGTTTGTAAGGCTTTTCGGACACGTGCTGGGACATTCCAATATGACGCATCTCGCAGGCAACATGACACTGTTCCTTCTCCTGGGACCGATACTTGAGGATAAATACGGTGGCAGGACCTTGCTTGAGGCATTTGGACTTGTTGCTGTTATTTCAGGTCTTGTAAACATTATATTCTTTCCGGGGACTGCACTGCTAGGAGCCAGTGGACTTGTGTTTATGATGATAATCCTGGCATCGGCTTCAGATCTCAGACGAGGCGAGATTCCGATATCCATGATACTCGTAATATGTATATATCTTGGCTCGGAGATATGGACTATGATAACAGTTCATGACAATATCTCTCAGCTGACACATATAATCGGCGGAGTCTGCGGAGCTGTTTTCGGGGGTATGCTTAATTCCAGGAAATGATAAAAAGACGTAAATGTATTTATACTTATATAAGGTCAGTTATGAGAATATAATCTTGTAACTGACCTTTTTTTGGATTATACTAAAGGTTGGTTAATTTTGGAGGAAAGGAGATAGGAGAATTGAGTAAGAAAAAGAGAACAACCGTTCTTGTTATTACTTTTCTTATTCTTGCTGTACTGGTTATTGGAATCGCTACATGCGGTGTCGGAGAAAAGCATGAGACTATCAAGGAAGCTATGAAGGATGCAGTTCTCCATGAGGAGAATAAAATAAACTTCTTTGGACTTGCGGTTAATCCGTCACTCGTATCGGCATATATCGTTACGGCAATCCTGCTTGTTTTTGCGCTGATCATAAGAGTGTTCTTTGTGCCTAGGTTCAAAATAGTACCCGGAAAATTCCAGCTTCTTATTGAACAGTGGGTAGGTATATTTGATGGACTTGCAAAAACAAACAGCCCACACAGAAATGGCGCGCTGGGAGCATATATCTTTACCGCCGGTTCATACATTTTTGTAGGAACGCTTTATGAGCTTTTCGGTATGCAGGCGGTAACGACAAAAGGACATTCGATTTCACTTCCGGCTCCACTTGCTGATATAAATGGAGCGATAGCGATGGGTGTTCTGTCGTATACATTTATTCTGATAGGCGGAATAGCGGCGAATAAGCTTAAGGGTGTCGGACTTACACTCAAGGAGTTTTCACTTCCGATATCTATGAGCTTCCGTTTGTTCGGAGCGCTTCTTTCGGGAATGCTTGTAACTGAGCTGGTTTATTATTACATAATACTCAGCTTTGTACTTCCAGTAGTAGTAGGAGTCCTCTTCACAGTGCTTCATGCGCTTATACAGGCATATGTACTTACCATGCTCACGTCTGTATTCTACGGTGAGGTTACCGAGGTGCACGAGAAGAAACCGAAGGATAAGAACAAGAAAAATAAGAAAGATAATAAAACAATTAATAATGAAAATATAGAGGTAGCATTATGAAATTAATGAAAAGAGCAACTATTATTTTAGGACTGCTTGCGGCAGTATTTACATTTTGCATGTTCTCAGCTCCGAAGACTTCTTATGCAGCTGATAATGAGACAGCTGTGGAAACAGAAGCGGCAGAGGATTCAAGTTCAACAGGTTCAAAGGCGATTGCCGCAGGTATTGCAATCGGTCTTGCCGCAGGTGCAGGTGCGATAGCGATGGGACTTGCTATTGCTAAGTCTTCAGAAGGAATTGCACGTCAGCCTGAAGCAGAGGGAAAGATAAGAACAACACTTATGCTTGGTCTTGTATTTATCGAGACAGCTATCATTTATGCACTTATCATAGCGATACTAATAGTCTTCGTCTTGTAGTTGGGGGTGTCATATGCCATTAGGAATAGATTTTACACAGATTCTTCTGCATCTATTTAATGTACTTCTTCTGTTTGTAGGTCTTTATATAATTCTTTATAAGCCTGTAAAGAAGTTTATACAGGGTAGAGAAGACCATTATAAGAAAATGGATGAAGAGGCAAATGCAAAGCTTGCCGAGGCAGATGCAAAGCTCGCTGAATATACAGAGAGAATCAGTGACTGCGATAATGAGATATCTAAAAAGAAGAAGCAGGCTGATAAGGATCTCGAGATAATCAGAGAACAGGCTGAGGATGATGCCAAGAAAATGGCAGCAAAGATCATCAGTGATGCCAAGAAGGATGCCGAGAATCAGAAGATGAATATAATAGCTCAGGCTAAGAATGATATAACAAAGATGGTTGAGGATGCAGCCAGTAAGGTTGTGCTTACAGGAAATACAAGTGAAGCGTATGACCTGTTTCTTGATGATGCCGAAAGGAGTGCTGATTGATGGCAGAAGAAAGAAAAAAATTAACAGCCTATCTTTATTCATCAACAGAGCCGAGTGAAAAACAAAAGGAAAGATTTATAAGCTTTATCACTAAAAAGTATGAGGTCGATGCTGAACTCGAGTGGGTTCTTGACGAGAGTCAGGAGGATGGCTTCAAGCTTGTTGTAGGAGAAGAGGTTTATAACTGGAATAAAGAGGGTAGACTTCACCAGTTTAGGGAGATGCTTGCAGGAATAAATGCAGCAGACGCTGATAATGGTGGAGAGCTCATATCTCTTATAAAGTCAAAGGTTGACAACTGGTCTGCTCATGCAATCGCAGAAGAGGAAGGCTTTGTTAAGACTGTCGAGGATGGAATAGTTGTTGCGAGCGGTCTTAAGTCAGTTGTATATGGAGAGATAGTTATATTTGAATGCGGCGTAAGAGGAATGGTTCAGGACCTCAGACCAAATGAGATAGGTATCATCCTCTTCGGAGATGATACTGAAATCGTTGAAGGAAGCCGCGTTATGAGAACCGGAAAAACTGCCGGAATACCTGTTGGAGATGAGATGCTCGGAAGAGTTATCAATCCACTAGGTGAGCCTATAGATGGAATGGGCGATATCAGCTACGATGGTTACAGACCAATCGAAGAGCCGGCTCCAGGAATAGTAGACAGACAGTCTGTAAGTGAACCGATGAATACGGGTATTCTTTCTATTGATTCAATGTTCCCTATCGGAAGGGGGCAGAGAGAGCTTATCATCGGAGACAGACAGACCGGTAAAACAGCTATTGCGCTGGATACAATACTTAATCAGAAGGATACAGGTGTTATCTGTATATATGTTGCAATCGGTCAGAAGGCCAGCAGCGTTGCTCAGCTTGTCGGAACACTGAAGAAGCTGGGTGCTATGGACTATACCGTAGTCGTAGCGGCAAATGCATCAGAGACGGCACCTATTCAGTATATTGCTCCTTATTCAGGAACAGCTCTTGGAGAGTACTTTATGTATAAGGGCAAGGATGTTCTTATCGTATATGATGATCTGTCAAAGCATGCGATAGCCTACAGAGCACTTTCACTTCTGCTTGAGAGATCTCCCGGACGTGAAGCTTACCCCGGAGATGTGTTCTATCTGCATTCAAGACTACTTGAGAGGTCAGCTAGACTTTCAGATGAGCTTGGTGGAGGTAGTATTACTGCACTTCCTATCGTCGAGACACAGGCAGGAGACGTATCAGCATACATACCTACAAACATTATATCTATCACGGATGGTCAGATATTCCTTGAGAGTGACCTCTTCTTTGCAGGACAGAGACCTGCGGTAAATGTAGGACTTTCCGTTTCCCGTGTTGGTGGAGCGGCTCAGACAAAAGCAATGAAGAAGGCTGCCGGAAGTCTTAGACTTGACCTGGCACAGTACCGTGAGATGGAAATATTTACACAGTTTTCAAGTGACCTTGATGAAACGACTAAGAAGCAGCTGGTTTATGGACAGGGACTTATGCAGCTCTTAAGGCAGCCGCAGAATAATCCGTTCAAGCTTCATGAACAGGTAATAATGCTTGTTTCAGCAACAGCACACGTTATGCAGGATGTACCGGTGGATGATATAGGTCGATTCAGAAATGAGCTGCTTAAACATTTCCATTCAGAAGAAAGTACACTTTGTAAAAAGATAGATGATACCGGAGTGCTTTCAGATGATGATAAAGAAGAAATAGTAAAAGTATCTGAGAAGTTTAAGGATGAATTCTTGAATTCATAGGTTAGTTTATGGCAAACACTAAGGAAATAAAAAACAGAATAGCCAGTGTTAAGAATACTCAGAAGATTACCAGTGCCATGTATCTGATCTCGTCTACAAAAATGAGGAAGGCGAAGGAGGAGCTGGACAGGAGCAGACCTTACTTCGATATGCAGGAGCATGAGATAAGACGTATCTTTCAGTCAGAGATAGATATCAGAAGCAGATACTTCTATCCTAAGACCGGAAGAAGACAGGCTGAGACCTATGCTTATCTGATCATTACAGCCGACAAGGGACTTGCAGGTGCATATAACCATAATGTCCTCAAGATGGCTGAGGAAGAGATGAAGAAGCATAAGAAGGTAAAGCTCTATGTGGTTGGCGAATACGGAAGAAGATATTTCTATAAGAGGAATGTCCATATCGAACAGTCGTTTTTGTATACTGCACAGAATCCGAATTTTAGCAGGGCAAGAGAAATATGCTCAATTCTTCTTGAAGAGTATGATGAGAAGAGAGTGGATGAGATACGTATCATTTACAGTGATATGGAGAATGAACTTGTTTCTACAGTCAAGATGATGAGACTGCTTCCTTTTGACAGAAAAGAATTCTGGACAAAGCAGGAGGAAAAGACAGAACGAGATATTCACTATGAATTCTACCCATCGGTTGATGAGGTTCTTAATCGTGTAATAAAAGGATATGTTGCCGGATGTATATACGGAGCGCTGGTTGACAGCTTTTCGGCTGAGCAGAATGCTCGTATGACGGCAATGAACTCTGCGAATAAAAATGCAGAGGAGCTTCTGGCTGAGCTTCAGGTTCAGTATAACAGAGTAAGACAGGCTGCGATAACTCAGGAGATAACTGAGGTTGCGGCAGGTGCGAAGGGCCAGAAGAGAAAGAGAGTTAAGGAGGCTGCAGAGTCTTGAATAAAGGTAAGATAGTTCAGGTTTCAGGACCTGTCATAGATGTACTATTTGAAAAGGGACAGCTGCCAAAGCTCAGAGAGGCACTCAGAGTTGAGGTGGAGGGTGAACAGAGAGTTATGGAGGTTGCCCAGATGCTGGGTAACAGCATGGTAAGATGTATCATCCTTGCGTCCAGTGAGGGAATAGCCAGAAATATGGAGGTTACTGCAACCGGAGAAGGAATTACTGTACCGGTTGGTGCTCCTACAATTGGAAGGATGTTCAACGTTCTTGGAAATCCAATTGATGGCGGTGAGAGTATACCGGACTCAGCTGAGAGATGGAATATACACAGACCTGCTCCGAAGTTTGAAGAGCAGAATGTTGCGGTTGAGATACTTGAAACAGGTATCAAGGTTGTCGATCTTCTCGAGCCTTATGCAAAGGGCGGAAAGATAGGTCTTTTCGGAGGAGCCGGTGTAGGAAAGACGGTTCTTATCCAGGAGCTTATTCATAACGTCGCTATGGAGCATGGTGGATATTCTATATTCACAGGAGTAGGAGAGCGAAGCCGTGAGGGAAATGATCTCTGGAACGAGATGAAGGAGAGTGGAACCATTGACAAGACTGCCATGGTATTCGGACAGATGAATGAATCTCCGGGAGTTCGTATGAGAGTAGCTCTTACCGGACTTACTATGGCTGAATACTTCAGAGATGTTGAGAACAGAGATGTGCTTCTGTTTATCGATAATATATTTAGATTTGTACAGGCTGGTTCAGAGGTTTCTACACTTCTGGGACGTATGCCTTCAGCCGTTGGTTATCAGCCAACACTTGCGCAGGAGATGGGTGCTCTTCAGGAGAGAATCACATCTACATCTAACGGATCAGTTACTTCGGTTCAGGCAGTGTATGTGCCTGCAGACGACCTGACAGACCCTGCGCCGGCAACTACATTTTCACATCTGGATGCAACTACCGTTCTTAGCAGAAAGATCGCTGAGCAGGGTATCTATCCGGCGGTTGATCCTCTTGCATCAACATCGAGAATACTTGAGGCTGATGTTGTTGGTGAAGAGCATTATGAGGTTGCAAGAGCTGTACAGGAGTATCTTCAGAAGTATAACGAGCTTCAGGATATCATTGCTATCCTTGGTATGGATGAGCTTTCTGACAAGGATAAGCAGGTCGTAAACAGAGCTCGTAAGATACAGAGATTTCTCGCTCAGCCTATGTTTGTTGCTGAGAAGTTTACCGGCCTTGAGGGTAAGTATGTTCCTCTCAGGGATACTATAAGAGGCTTTAAGACTATTATCTCGGGCGAGGTTGATGATCTGCCTGAGGCAGCCTTCTATAATGTCGGTGCTATAGAAGAAGCCTTTGAAAAAGCAAAGACTTTATAAGGGTATTTGTGAATTATGAAAACATTCAGAACAAGAATAATTGAAGCGGATGATACATTTTTTGATGGTGAGCTTGAGTCCCTTACGGTACCTACTATTGACGGTGAGTATGGAGTTCTTGCACAGCATCAGAATCTTGTTGTTGCCATCATTCCGGGAACGGTCAGGTATAAGCCTGTAGGCGAGGAAGAAAAGCTTGCCGCTGTTTCTGATGGAATGATGAGAGTTGAAGATAATGATGTTCTTTTGCTTGTTGACTCTGCCGAAAGACCTGAGGAGATTGATCTTGCAGAGGTTAAGGCAAAGGAGATAGCGATGAGAGAGGCGATGCTTCAGAAGAAAAATGTGCGTGAGTATGCACTTGCGGAGGCGAGTCTTAAACGTGCTATCGCCAGACAGAGGATTAAGGGCGAGGGACTAAATTAAAAGTAACTATTAATAACATTTATCTAAGGAGGTTAGTATGGAAAGTGTAAAAAAGTATATAGCTGAATTTATCGGTACTTTCACGCTGGTATTTATGGGTTGTGGAACTGCGATGCTTGTAGGCTGTGATTCGGAGATGGGTAGTGGATACATCCTTACTGCTTTTGCTTTCGGACTTGCTATCATAGCTATGGCTTATGGTGTCGGAAACATATCAGGCGGTCATGTAAACCCTGCAGTTTCTATCGGAGTGCTTATAAGTGGTGGTATGTCAATAAAGGATTTTTGTGGATATGTCATTTTCCAGATACTCGGTGCACTTGCAGGATCGTATTGCAGTAGAGATAATACTTACCTTCCTTTTTGTAATACTTATACTTGGAGTTACATCAAAGAATCAGAATCACGGTTCGTTTGGTGGACTCATCATTGGTCTTACACTCGTAGGAATTCATATAATCGGAATAGGACTTACAGGAACAAGCGTTAATCCTGCAAGAAGTCTTGGCCCTGCAATTATAGCTGCAATCACAGGTAATTCAGCACCGATTGAAGTTGTATGGGTATTCATTGTTGCTCCGCTGATTGGTGGTTCACTTGCTGCTGTAGTTTACAGATTCCTTGAGGGTTCTAAGTCAGCTGAATAAGTATAAGTCAGGTCAACTAAATAAGTATATTGACATTGCATATGTGATATTGTATGTTTAGGTTACGTGTAAATGTGGAGATGAGATTTTTACCACAGAGAGGGAGAGAGAACATATGATATTTGATAAAATAGTTGAACTTATGATGGATCATCTTTCAATACAGCCACAGGATATAACTCTTGAAACTTCTTTTAAAGAAGATCTTGCTGTTGATTCTCTGGATCTGTATGATCTCGTGACAGCGCTTGAGGATGAGTTTAATATAGAGGTTCCTTCTGAGAGACAGCTTGAGATAGAAACTATCGATGATCTTGTAAAGGTTCTGAAGGAGCTTGGAGTAGAAGAATAAAATAGTAATCAGATGAATAATAGAAGGCAAGTGGCGGTATGCCGGTTGCCTTCTGTTTTTACGTTTATTAGATAAATAGTTTATTACGAGAAAGAAAGCTTTTAAGGAGAATAGTTAGGACGATGTATTCATTTACGACCAGAGTGAGATATAGTGAATTAGCTGAGGATAAGAAGGCGAGTATAGTATCAATCATTAATTATTTTCAGGATTGTTGTACATTTGAAGCAGAGGATGGTGGTGTAGGACTATCATGGCTGAAGGAACACGGAACAGCGTGGATGCTGACCGGATGGCAGGTTCACGTGGTGAGACGGCCGAGATATTGTGAAGAGATAAAGGTAACAACATGGGCGTGTGATTTCAGATATTCCTTTGGAAAGCGAAGCTTTACGATTGTAAATAAGGATGGAGAGCTTTTAGTTTGGGCACTTTCCGACTGGGCATATGTAAATATGAAGAAGGGAAGCTTTGAAAAAAATGTTCCGGAAAAGGAAATAGAAGTTTATGGAATGGACACACCGATAAGTGAAAGATTCGATGAGTTTGGGATAGAAGGAAATCCGCAGGATGTCATTCTTAAAGGAAAAATAAGACTTCCTGAGGAGATGGAAGAGCTTCCGCCTTTAACTGTAAGTGCGGATAATCTCGATACAAATCATCATGTTAATAATGTTCAGTGTGTTGCACTTGCTAAGTCTGCGCTGACAGAAGAAATAGACTGCAGAGTGTTCAGATCGGAAATAAAAAAACAGTCAGGACTTGGTGACACACTATATCCATTTGTCAGCCGTGAAGAGGACAGGGTGGTTGTAAAACTCTGCGGTGATGATGGGCAAAGAAGAATAGTTTGTGAGTTCATAAAATAAAGCAAGTTAGTCAACTTAATTATTGTTAAAGTATATTAAATATGGTATTATAAACGGGATGGTTGATAAAATTTAAGTATTATTGGGAGGTATTCTATGAAAGTTAGTAAACCAGGAGCTATAACAATTTTTGCGGGAGCAGGATTAACCTTGCTTGGAGCGTTTTTACCGTTCTATTCCATGGGATGGTTTAGTGTAAGTTTGTTACAAACTATATGGGGATGGCTTAATATTATCTATGCGGGCGCAGCTGTTTTCTTTGCGCTCAAAGGTTCAAAATTGTCAGCTTCTATCGTAGCTGGAGCGGCAGGTTTATTGGTAATAATTAACTTCTTTATCAATAGTGAAGGTAGTCTTAGCGGCTATAAGGGGGCTGGTTACTTCATGACTCTTCTGGGTGGACTTGCCCTGATAGCAGGAGGTGTTGTATTTTTCCTTACTGGTGTAGATAATGGTGAGGGTTTTGATCCTTTCTCAAAGTTTATTAATAAAGGTCAGTTCGCAAATATGGGACAGAGCCAGGCTTCAAATCAGATGCAGAATCCAGGACAGTATCAGAATCCGGGACAGTATCAGGACCCAGCACAGTATCAGGATCCAAGTCAGTATCAGAACCCAAATCAGAATCAGTAGAGTTCTAAAGGTAATAAATGAGGGGATTTGAATATGAATAAGAAATCAACCTTTCTCAAGGTGATGGGTATTATATGTACCATATTTGGTGGAATCAGAATTCTTTTTGCATTTTACGAAATAAGTACATTTCAGAGCTTGTATGAAAAATTATTACCGGTTGCATACTATGATCTGATTTATGCTGCATTTATGCTTGCGGCTGGAATTCTTGGAATAATATATTCTTCAAGGTATGAAAAGAAAACGCTTTGTATGATACTTGGAATTATTATGGTTGTTTTGGAGATAATAGGTTATATCATCTTAGCTTCTATTCTTTCCGGAACATATATAAGCTTTACTACCGTAATAAATCCAATAGCAATTATTTTCAGAATGACTCTGCCGGTTCTTTATCTTGTAGCAACATTTAGGTATACTGATGCAGCTTCATATGGTCAGAGACCTTATGGTGGCCAGCAGATGTATGGTCAGCAGCAGTATGGTCAGAATCCATATGGCGGCCAGCAGCAGTTTAACCAGAATGCATACGGCGGCCAGCAGCAGTTTAACCAGAATGCATACGGCGGCCAGCAACAGTATGGTCAGAACCCATATGGCGGCCAGCAACAGTTTAACCAGAATCCATATGGCGGTCAGCAACAGGTTAATCAGAATCAATATGGTCAGAATCAGTATAATAACCAGAATGGACCATACTAAAATAGTATTTTTATAAGAAATGTGAAATGATCACCGAATAGATTTCGGTGGTCATTTTTTATTGTATTAATAGCAGGTGCAGTAATTACTTTCATCGGAAAAGAGAATTAATCTGATTTGAAGGATCGTAAAAAACCACAATAAATAAGAAGGAGATGGAACAGTCCATCTCCTTCTTTTTATATCATAATTATATGAATTGTTTACTGTTTCTCCAGATGAAAGTTTGAATATGTTTCATTGAGATCCAGTGTGTTTCCGTTAAGAGTATATGTATACTCCTTTGTGTCTGACCAGTTATCAAGTGTTACCTTTACTTTCTTGTTTGCTTCGTCAAGCTCGTAAGTACCATTACTATCAAAACCGGTTGTCTCTCCCTGAAGTCTGGCCTTCTTTCCATCGCTGAAGGTCCATGTCCAGTTTCCGTTTACTTCATCTGTCTGCTTCCAGGTTCCTGTGATTTCATCAGCTGATCCACCTTTACTGTCGCCATCGTCGCCACAAGCTGTGAGCATTGTAGCAAGCATTACGAGGCAGAGCAGAAGAGCCAGTCTTTTTGTGAATTTCTTCATTACTTAAAACCCCCTTATCCGAGCACAACCTCAACCTTATGAGTAGCACCATCACCGGCTACAGGAATTACATTTCCTTCTACTGCCTTGCCGTCAACTGTGAGTGATACGACACCCTTTTCAACGTGGTTAGGATTCTTAACCTCGATCTCATATGTGTCGCCACGGAACTGACGAGTTGCTGTGAAGCCGTCCCATTCTGATGGGATTGAAGGATCAACCTTAAGACCTTCCCAATCAGGAGTGATACCAAGGATGTACTGGCTGATTGCTACGAAGTTCCAAGCAGCTGTACCTGTCAGCCATGAGTTCTTAGCCTCACCCTGACGACCTGCATCCTTACCTGCAACCATCTGTGCATATACATATGGCTCTGTTCTGTGAAGATCTGATATATCCTCAAGGAAAGCAGGTGCGATACGTGAGTACCAGTCAAATGCTTTATTTCCCTGTCCTGCGTAAGCAGCAGCGCAGATCATCCAAGCGTTGTTATGACAGAATACACCGGCATTCTCTTTATATCCTGCAGGGTATGTTGAGATCTCACCATACTCGATATAGTACTTTGTAAATGCCGGATTGTTAAGTACAAGACCATACTTGCATCCAAGTCTTTCTTCGACAGCGTCGATAACCTTCTTGTCCCAGCCTTCTTCTTTACCGATATCAGACATAATACCGAAGCCCTGTGGTTCGATGAAGATCTTTCCTTCTTCGCATTCCTTGGAACCAACCTTACGTCCGAGATCATCATATGCTCTGATGAACCAGTCGCCGTCCCAACCGAACTGCTTAATAACATCCTTCATCTTGTCAATCTCAGCCTGAGCCTTTGCAGCCTCAGCCTCATCTCCCTTGTACTTGCAGAGGGCAACGTACTCAGGTCCTGTATATGTGAAGAGTGTAGCAACGAAAATTGATTCTGCTACATCTGAGAATCCCTTGTCACCATACTTAGGTGATGTATATGTCTGGAAGCTTTCTCCAGGTGTATCTGACCAGCATGAAAGGTTCAGACAGTCGTTCCAGTCGGCTCTCATTGAAAGTGGAAGTCCGTGAGGACCAACTTCCTTTGTTACCTTGTAGAAGGACTGCTTCAGGTGATGCATCATTGGCTGAGCAAGTGACTCATCATTACGATAAGGAACCATCTCGTCAAGGATTGAGTAATCACCTGTCTCCTTGATATATGCTGCTGTAGACATGATCATCCACATAGGATCATCTGAGAAGTTACCGCCGAGAGTATCATTTCCCTTCTTAGTAAGTGGCTGATACTGATGGAAGCAACCGCCGTCTTCAAACTGTGTAGCAGCAAGATCAAGAATTCTCTCACGAGCTCTATCAGGAATCTGATGAACGAATCCGAGAAGATCCTGGTTAGAATCACGGAATCCCATTCCACGTCCGATACCTGACTCGAAGTAAGAAGCACTTCTTGACATATTAAATGTAACCATACACTGATACTGATTCCAGATGTTAACCATACGGTCAACCTTCTCATCAGGAGTCTTAACTGTATATTTGGAGAGAAGTTCATCCCACATCTTGTTAACTTCTGCAAGTGCAGCGTCAACCTTCTCTGCTGTATCATATTTAGCAATCATTTCATAAGCCTTAGACTTATTCATTGATCCGTCTGCATTCCACTTGTTCTCACCGTTTTCTACATATCCAAGCATAAAGATAAGTGCCTTCTCTTCGCCAGGTGCAAGTGTAAGCTTGAGAGAGTGAGATGCGATAGGACCCCAGCCATCAGCCTTTGAGTTGTTTGATGCATTTGCAAAAACAGCATCCGGTCTGTCGAAGCCGTTGTAAAGTCCCATAAAGCTTTCTTTATCGCAATCATATCCGTCGATATCTGCATTTACTGTATAGAAAGCAAAGTGATCACGACGCTCTTTGTACTCTGTCTTGTGGAAGAGTGTTGATCCTTCAACCTCAACCTCACCTGTATTGAAGTTTCTCTGGAAGTTTGTTGAGTCATCCTCAGCATTCCACAGACACCACTCAAGGAATGAGAAAAGTGTGAAGCTCTTTGGAGATGTTCCTTCGTTCTTAAGAACAACCTTCTGGATTTCTGCATTTTCACCCTGAGGAACAAAGAATGTAACCTCAGCCTTGAGTTCCTTCTTCTTACCTGTGATCACAGTATATCCCATACCGTGACGGCACTGATAGAAGTCAAGCTCTGTCTTAACAGGTGACCAGCCCGGATTCCAGACTGTATCATCATCATTGATATAGAAATAACGTCCACCCATATCTACAGGGATGTTGTTATAACGATAACGTGTGATTCTTCTAAGACGTGCGTCCTTATAGAAATGATATCCTCCGGCAGTGTTGGATATCAGTGAGAAGAACCCTTCTGTTCCAAGGTAGTTGATCCATGGATAAGGAGTTCTAGGGGATGTGATGACATACTCGCGTTTTTCATCATCAAAGTAACCGAATTTCATATGTTGTACCTTCCCTTCTTGCTATTTTATTAGTACTTAATGACGGTATTTGGTCGGGTTTTCCGATTGAGAGATATTTACCGTCACAGATATAGTTATTATATTATAGATGGGGGTAAAACACAACAAAAATGAAACTGAAATAATGATGAAAAATGAAACTGAAATAATGATGAGTTATTTGCCTTTTATAATAGAATACTTGCCGCTGCTGTTATTTGATTTGTCAATTATCCACTTATATGTGCTGTTTTCTGCTCTGAATTTGTTAGGAGTAGTTCCCAAAACTTGTTTGAAAGCCTGAATGAAGTGACTTTGAGAGGAATATGATAGCTGGAATGAGATGTCAAGAATACTCATATCACTGTTGATCAAAAGTGCCTGAGCAAGCTCTATTTTTCTGTTCCTTATATATGTACTTATTGAAATCCCGACTTCTTTAGGGAACTGTCTTGAAAGGTAGCTCTCTGAGACACCTGAAAAATTAGCAAGTGCTTTAATAGTTATCCTTTCATAGATGTGTGAATATATGTAGCTGAGACATCTGCTGATTGGACGGGAGTAATTTTTGCCTTGAGTGATAAGCATCATACGCGTGGTAAAATCC
>CACYJP010000037.1 GCA_902774725.1 uncultured Lachnospiraceae bacterium | reverse complement strand
ATGACAGGGAACATGTTATGGATGCTTATAAGACAGCGGTGGATGAGAGATATAGATTCTTCTCGTTCGGAGACAGCATGATACTCATCTAATAGATGCTTTTATTAGAAGATTATTAGTGGAAGAAATGGTATGAAAAATCTACGTGACAGCATAAAACTTTTTAGATTCAATCTGCTTTATACGATACTGTTTGAGGTTATCCTTAAAACAGTATCTTTTGCTGTGCTGCTTCCACTCTATTTTACATTTATAAATGTTGCTGTTAAGCTTTCGGGTATACCATATCTTTCTAAGGAGACTGCGGTGAGGTTCTTCAGGGCTCCATCTACCTATGCGATTCTTTTCATAATGCTTGCTGTAGCTGCAGCTTTTTTAATAATTGAATTCTCGGGTATAAGCTATGCGTATAGCAGGGCGAACTATCTGAAGAAGACCAGTCCGATAAGGATGCTGGGCTACGGAATAAAGACTGCATTCAGAACACTGAGACCGAGAAATATTCCTGTTTTAGTCTTTATTGTCTGCTTTTTACCAACAATCGGAACTATTATACTCAGCTATGAATTTATGAATATACGAGCTCCATACTTGGTTGACATAACTTCTGTAAATATGTATGTGACTATTGCATTGGTAGCACTTTACGTTATTTATGTATTTTATAATTTCAGACACATCTTCCTGCTTCATATATTTAATGTAGAGAAAACAAGCTATAGAGGAGCAGTGGATATAGAGAGGGATATAATAAAGGGAAAGAGGTTAAGACAGATAGGTGCGACTCTTTTTGCATGTATTCTTTTTATTGTGATTCCATATGTTATAGATATTTTGTACAGAGGAAATGTACTTGAGTTTGTTCTGGGAATTCCTTTTGCAACAAAGGTTTGGATGATGATATATGAGGTCATCAAAACAGTTTCTACATTTTCATATGTTATTCTCGGACTTCCGCTTATGATGGCCTATATATGTAATTCTTATTACAATCTGGTGCCGGAGGAGGAAGGACCGAATATCGACGATTATGAAGAGTATGATTCCAGGAAGAGTAGTAAGCGTGAAAGAAAGATATTTGTAGTCGTTATGTGCGTTGCTTTGCTTGTTGATCTTGGCTTCTATGGACTTAAGCGTTATAACATTATCTCCGTAAATGCTAACTATTTAAGCAAGGTTACTATCACTGCACATCGTGGTGACTGTATAAATGCACCGGAGAATACTCTCTCTGCATTTGATAAGGCAATTGAAAAGGGTGCGGATGTTGTTGAGCTTGATGTTCGTCAGACGAAGGACGGTGAGGTAGTCGTTATGCACGATGAAAGCCTCAGAAGAACCTGTGGAGTAAAAAAGAAGGTCGGCAAGCTGACGTACGAGCAGATACTTAAGTATAGCCCGGCAAAGAAGTTTAAGGGGAAGAATAAGGAAGAATTTGTTGATGAAAAGATTCCGACTCTGAGACAGGTCTTTGAGCTGGTTGGTGACAGGGCTCAGCTGAATATAGAGATAAAGCCTGCTAAAACAGATACTGATCTTGAGCAAAAGGTTGTTGAGCTTATTCAGGAGTATGATTATTACGATAATTGTGTCGTTACTTCCCCAACCTATGGTTCGATTAAAAAGATCAAGCTGCTGGATCCGAATATAAAGACTGTATATGTTATGTCGGTTGCAATGGGTGACTTTGCATCACTTCCGTATGCTGATGCATTTAGCATTAAGTACAGATATGTAAATACTGAGGTTGTAAAGACGGTGCATGAGCTCGATAAAGAGGTTTATGTCTGGACGGTAGATAACAAAGATGTACTTGAAAATATGATGCTTCTTGATGTAGACTCTATCATAACTAACAAACCAAAGGAGATGCGTAATGCCATGTATGAGAACTATTATGGCGACACGCTTCTTGAAAAAATAAACGGTTATATAGAAAACCAGCTGTAGAAGGAGAGACACATGCACTATTTTATAGAGTTTTTGATATCGATGGTACCGCTTATTGAGCTGAGAGGTGCTATTCCGTATTCGGTAGGCTTTGGTCTCAATATGCCGCTTGCCTATCTGATCGCGATAGTTGGAAATATTCTTCCTATGCCGTTTATTTTCCTGTTTGCCAGAAGGATTCTGGTGTGGGGAGCGAAGGTTAACTGGCCAAAAGGACTCGGCTGGGTAGGAAAGTTCTTTAAATTCTGCCTTGAAAAGGGTGAAAAGGGTGGAAAGGTTCTTACCAGCAAGGCCGGAAGAAGTACATATCTGGCACTTCTTCTGTTTGTCGGTATTCCGCTTCCGGGTACGGGCGGATGGACAGGAACTCTGGCAGCAAGTATTCTTGATCTTGATTTTAAGAAGAGTATGGTTGCTGTATTTTTGGGAATCCTGCTGGCCGGAATTATTATGGGAGTTGTAAGCTTCCTGATCTTCGGAACGCTTAATGCAGTTTGATTATAAGGTAGAGAGAATAATAGATATGAAAGATAAGGTCTGTTTTGAAAAGTTTATAATAGGTAGAAAACACTCGAGGCTTCTTGCTGCGATTCTTGTTTTTGCTATGCTTTTTGCAATGGTAGGATGCGGAGAGAAGGAGCAGGAGACTACTACAGAGATAGAAGTAGGCGATGATGATACATTTATCGATGAGGATGGCTTCAGAATTGTTAAGGATTATGTTGTTACAACTCAGGATAAGGTAAATGTAAGAAAAGAAGCTAAGGAAGATGGAGAGGTTTACATAACTCTTGATAAGGGTGTAGATCTTACCAGAACCGGTATAAAGGATGAGTGGACAAGAGTAATTATTAATGGTGGAAATTATTATCTGCTTTCTGAATATGTAGAGGAGACAGATATTAAATGGGCTTCTGAAACGGATATTCAGAAGGTAAGCCATGTGGTATTTATCGATCCTGCCCGTCAGATAACCGAGGATATGTCACTTGAACCGATGAGTCCGGACGTTGAGGCTCCGGCACTGATGTCGAATGGACAGTATGCTACACCAAGCTCCGCTCAGATGGCGGGAATGAAGGCGAAGATGTCAACCGGTGCAATGGGTGTATCTACCGGAAACTTTGAGTACGATGTAACACTCAGTATAGCAAACTATCTGAATGCTGAGCTTGTAAAGCGTGGATATACTGTATATATGTCCCGTACAGCTAACAATGTTGATATAAGCAATGCTAAAAGAGCGCAGATGGCGAATGCATATGGTGCGGAGATATATATAAAGATAGAAACTCCGAATGCCAATGAAGCAACGGCAACCGGTATGCTTGGATTTATTGCTACATCGACCAATTCACATTCCGGATCAAGATATCAGAAGAATTATGAGCTTTGTTACGATGTTCTTAAGATGTCTTGTGAGGAAACCGGCGCAAAGCGTATGGGTATTTACGAGACTGACGAGCTCACCGTGCTTAATTACTGTGACATGCCTGCGACAGTAATGGATGTAGGTTTCATGTCTAATGAACAGGATGATATAGCGCTCAGTACCGATGAATATAAGAAGAAGATTGCTATGGGAATGGCAAAGGGAATAGATCTTTATTTTGCAGAAAGCAACTAATACAGATCATTAATAATTAACTAATTTAGCTCTTTAATAATTATATAAATTAAATATTAAATTCTGTTACAAAAATGATAATTTTCCGAAAAAACCTTGACATATTTGTTACGTGGTGCTACTATACATTTGTAACAAAAATGTAACAAACGGAATAAATATGTAACATTTGTTTACATAATAATCCGAATTTGTTAACAAATGACTAAACTATTTGTAATAATCAGGAAGACGTTTACATAATATTACAAAAGTTTTAAGAGGTCTGAAAGGTCGGAAAATGAATCGCAGAACTGAGTTGAAGCTTGAAAGTGCAAAGATTTATTTAAAAAAGAATATATTATCAGGTAGATACAAGGTAAGAAATACACTGGCTGTTCTTACAGCTGCAGCTCTTGTCGGTACAGTTGGTATTACAGTAAAGGCTGTAACAGATAAGGGTGATGTAGTAGATAACAAGAGCGTTTCTGCTATGGTCGCTGTAAACACACAGGAAGCTGAGAAGCCTGAGACTGAGTATGTTATAAATCTTAGCGATGATTCATATCTTGCTGATGGATCTATAGATACACTTAAGGGACGTCTCGATGATAGCGATGCAGTTCTTGCTGAGGCAAACAGTGCTGATAACCTTACTTCATCTGAAAATGATATGACAGGTAAGTTTATCGTTACAACAGAGGGACTTAACCTTAGAAAAGAAACATCATCAGATGCAAACATTCTTACAGTTCTTAACACCGGAGATTATGGTGATGTAATCAAGACTGAAGGAGAATGGACATTCGTTGCATTCTGTGATAAGCAGGGTTACCTTAAGACAGATTATATAATAACAGACGACAAGGCCACTGAGGTTGCTGAGAAGGCAGCTAAAGAGGGCAAGACATATAGAGATGTAATTGGTGTTGAAGAAGTTGTTCCTACAAAGGTAGCAGAGATTACTACAGAGCAGACAACAGAAGTTGCAAAGGCTCAGCCTGCTGAGACAACAGCTGCTCAGACTGAGACACAGCAGACAACACAGGTTGCAACACAGCAGCCTACAACAGAGGCTACAACACAGCAGCCTACAACAGAAGCTACAACACAGCAGCCTACAACAGAGGCTACTACAGCAGCTCCTGTACAGGCATCATCAAGTGATCTTTATCTCCTTGCTGCAATCGTTTACGCTGAGGCAGGTGGAGAATCATATGAAGGACAGCTTGCAGTTGCCAGCGTAGTAATGAACAGACTTGCAAATGGCTACTGGGGTGGTTCACTCTCAAGTGTAATCTACGCACCAAGCCAGTTCACCGGAACATATTCAGGCGCATTTAGTACAGCACTTACAACCGGTGGATCATCAACATCACTTCAGGCAGCACAGGATGCTATGAATGGTGCAAACAACGTTGGTGGTTATATGTATTTCAGACCTACATGGAATACACCACAGTCAGTATATGACAGTGGAAACTACATCCAGATAGGAAATCATATCTTCTACTAAGAGGATTTGATATAGAACATTTTTCACAAAGAAACATTTGATATGAGTGAGCCGTCGGATATGATCCGGCGGCTCGTTTTGGATAAGTAAGTGGGGCGGTTCTCTTTGACTTATTACTTTTTGACTTAAAATAAAAACGATATATAATGATTTATATAGAAATTCTATTGTTATATAGAATAAAAGAATAATCATGGGTATAAAGCTATAACTATCTCAATAATTACATGAAGGAAGGAAAAAAATGCAAACCTCAAAAGCTTACAGACTACTTAATAGATATATATCTTTATTTCTGACCGCAATGCTTATAATTAGTTCTACCTTGATTTATGGGGGACGGGGTACATTTGCTGCCGAGGATAAAAAGGCCGAGCAGACAAGTGAAAATAATAAGGCCGGCGAAGGGGATAAAGCTGCTGAACCGACTAAGGAAGAAGAAAAGTACACCGGATGGGTTCAGTTCGATGGCCTGTGGTACTATTACAATGATGAAGGTACTTATCTGAAGAGCTGTTATATAGATGGATACTGGCTTGATGCTGATGGCGCATTACGGTATCCGTACCGGGCCTATTGGCAGGGTGGGGACGGCAACTGGTGGTATGGTGATGATAGTGGATGGTATGCTTATGACTGCTGGCTGAATATAGATGAGAAATGGTATTACTTCGATTCGATGGGATATATGTGCTATAACTGTTTTATTGGCGGCTGTTATGTAGATGATAACGGTGCCTATAGAGATACTGAAAACACCCGATGGGCATATAATCTTTCAAGCAGCGAGCTCGCCGGATACTTCGGTAATACAGTAGTAGTCGGAGATTCTATATGTGATGGTTTCAGAATGTATTGCAGTGGCTCCGGTGATCCGGTAGCACAGCAGTTTACATTTATGACAAATACAAGCTTCGGAATCAATAATGCGCTTGTAGTAAGCTCAACTACACCGGTATATCAGGGAGTCAGGAGACCTATTTGGGAATCAATCTATCAGTCGGGTGCAAGCCATGTAATTATATCCATGGGAATGAATGATATAGCCTCAGACATATTTGATACACAATATGAGAGTTTGATTAACAGGATTAAACAGTATTCACCCGGAATAAAAGTTACCATTTGCAGTGTGACAGGTGTTAAAACCAGCGGACAAAGAGGCTACTTTACTAATTCGTATGTCAATTGGCAGAATAAAAGGATCAGATCTATGTGTGCGCGTAACGGATACGGCTTTATAGATCTGAACTCATGGACCACAGATGGATATGGTCTATATAGCGGCTACTGTTCAGATGGATTTGTCCATCAGAACTCAGCCTCATACTCCAGATGGCTTGAGGCCTTTAAGAGCTACGGCAGAGCCGAACTGGTTAAACGTTATGAGTGACAGCAAAGGAAGCATTAAGAAAAGGTCTGACAGATGAATATGTAATAACATCTGACAGATGGAATTGTAATAACATGGTTTGACTTTATTTGCTTTGTGGAGTACATTAGTGTATAGCGTTTTATTTTACGGATAGATAGGAGAAAATTATGATTAAGGTAGGAATTATAGGGTCAACAGGATATGCGGGACAGGAACTGGTAAGGCTGCTTCTTCCGAGAAAGGATGTTGAGATCGTGTGGTATGGATCTCACAGCTATGTTGATCAGAACTACAGTGATATATATGGAAATATGTTCAAACTCGTTGATGCAAAGTGTCTGGACGATAATCTGAATGAGCTTGCAGATGAGGCAGATGTTATATTTACAGCTACTCCACAGGGATATCTGGCAGGTGTGCTTACTGAGGAGATTCTTAACAAGGCAAAGGTTATCGATCTCTCAGCTGATTTTCGTCTGAAGGATGTTAAGACATATGAGCAGTGGTATAAAATAGAGCATAAGGCTCCTCAGTTTATTAAAGAGGCAGTTTATGGACTTTGTGAGATAAACAGAGCAGCAACAACTCCGGATGTAAGACTTGTTGCTAATCCGGGCTGCTACACAACGACTTCTATACTTTCGCTTTACCCACTGGTAAAGAATGGAATGCTTGATCTTTCTTCTATTATAGTTGATGCAAAGTCCGGTACATCTGGAGCCGGAAGAGGAGCAAAGGTTCCGAATCTTTATTGCGAGGTAAATGAAAGCATTAAGCCTTACGGTGTTGCAACACATCGTCATACACCTGAAATAGAGGAGCAGCTGGGTTATGCTGTTTATTCTATAGTTGAAGGTGATGCAGAGTATAGCAACAGTGCTGTAAGTGATATCTTCGAGGAAAAAGGTCAGCCGGGTGGTTATCCTATTACGATTAACTTCACACCGCATCTTGTTCCTATGAACAGAGGAATCCTTGCAACCTGCTATGCAAGTCTGATGCCTGGATATAAGGCTGCTGATGTTGCTGAAGCATTTAAGACTGAGTACGAAAATGAATACTTTATCAGACTTCTTGGGGAAGGTAAATTCCCTGAAACCAGATGGGTAGAAGGAAGCAACTTCGTAGATATCGGATTTACAGTAGATGAAAGAACAGGAAGAGTAATAGTCTGTGGAGCGCTTGATAATGTTGTTAAGGGTGCTGCAGGACAGGCAGTTCAGAATATGAATCTGCTGTTTGGAGTGGAGGAGACAGAAGGGCTTACTATGCCACCACTCTTCCCGTAGGTTTACATAATATCAATTGTCTATTCATATAACAAACAACCGAGTCAGTCGCATAAGGAGATAATATGGTAAAAAAGGTTGAAGGCGGTATACTGGCCGCAAAGGGATACAGTGTTGCAAGCAAACGTGTAGGCATCAAGCCGACAGGAAATAATAGGGATCTGACGCTTATAATGAGTGATGTTCCTGCAACGGTTGTTGGTACATTTACGAGAAATGTAGTTAAGGCTGCGCCTGTTAAATGGGATATGAAGGTTGTAGCCGGTGGTCAGGCCAGTGCGGTTGTGATAAATACAGGTATTGCAAATGCTGCAACAGGAACGGATGGACTTAAGAACTGCGAGCGTGAGGCTGCGAAGGTGGCCGAATGTCTAGGGGTTGAGAAAAAACATGTTCTCACTATGTCTACAGGCGTTATCGGACCTCAGCTTCCAATTGAAAAAATAGAAGAGGGAATAGAGTATCTTTCAAAGCATATGAGTGGTGTTCCTTATGAGGGCTCGGCTGTGCTTAGACAGTATTTTGATGGTAACAGAGCGAATGCTTATATGGAAGCGAGCGAAGCGGCAAAGGCTATTATGACTACGGATACGGTCCCGAAGGAAATAGCTGTCGAGTTCGAAATGGGCGGAAAGGCCTGCTATATAGGCGCTATGTGCAAGGGCTCAGGTATGATTCATCCAAATATGGGAACTATGCTCGGCTTTGCGATGTCTGATATAGCAATAGAGAGAAAGCTTGCTGACAGGATTCTGAAGGCAGTGGTTGAAAGAACCTTTAACATGGTTTCTGTGGATGGAGATACGTCCACAAATGATACATTTGTCTGGCTTTCAAATGGCCTTGCTGGAAATAAGGAGCTTACATTTGATTCGCTCGGAATATACGAGGATGATATCGATATAACCGGTGATAAGGATATTCGTGAAATCACGTCGGTCCTTATGGAGGCTGTGAAGCGCGGAAAGATAACGGACGCTGAAAAGACTGCAGCGATAAAGGATTTGAGCGAGCTGGTTGAAGCACTTTATACTGTTATGGAGTTTTTGGCGAAGACTATGGCTTCTGACGGAGAGGGTGCTACAAGACTGTTTATCGCTAAGGTAGTCGGAGCACCGGATTATCAGACTGCAAAGACACTTGCAAAGTCCATTATAACCTCTAACCTTTCTAAGGCGGCTATCTATGGACGCGATGCAAACTGTGGTCGAATCTTCTGTGCGATGGGTTACTCCGGTGCAAAGTTCGATCCGGACAAGACTGATATAACGATGATGAGTAGTGAGGGAAGCATCAAGCTGATCGATCAGGGAAGGCTTCCGCTATTCTCAGAGGAGGAGGCACTTAAAATCCTTTCTCCGAAAGAGGTTACAGCACTTTGTGATATACACGATGGAAACTACGAGGCTGTTGCTTGGGGTTGTGATCTTACCCACGAATATGTTACAATCAACGCGGATTATCGTTCGTAAAAGCGTTATTAAAAGTATTTAAGCTGAGGGAAATATATGATACGCAGAGAGGAAGTTAAAATGGTAAAGAATGATGATATAGAAGAGGTAAAGAGGAAGGCGCAGACCCTTATCGAGGCTCTACCTTATATCAAGAAGTTCAACGGAAAGAAAATAGTTGTTAAGTATGGTGGTTCTGCTATGCTTGACGAGAATCTGAAGTTCAACGTTATCCAGGATGTTGCCCTGCTGAAGCTTGTGGGACTTAAGCCTATCATAGTTCATGGTGGCGGTAAGGAGATAAGCAAGTGGATAGAAAAGCTTGGGATGGAAACACATTTCCAGAATGGACTCAGAGTAACAGATGAGCCTACACTTGAGGTTGCTGAGATGGTTCTGAATAATGTAAACAGAAGCCTTGTTGGTCTTAT
The DNA here is from genome assembly GCA_902774725.1 of uncultured Lachnospiraceae bacterium. GTDB lineage: Bacteria > Bacillota > Clostridia > Lachnospirales > Lachnospiraceae > Eubacterium_Q. Next base: position 4,888 of record CACYJP010000037.1, on the reverse strand, counting down.
GTCCAAGGTTGGTCTCAACGCAGTGGGAATCAGCGGAAAGGATGCAGGACTCCTTAAGGTTCAGAAGAAACTTTCTGAGGGAAAGGATATCGGTTATGTCGGAGAGGTTGTCGAGACAGACAGCTCAGTAATCGACTCTCTTCTTGAAGCGGACTTTATTCCGGTTATCGCTCCGATAGGAATGGGAATAGAGGATGATCATGACTACAATATAAATGCTGATGACTGTGCATGTGCAGTCGCTACTTCCATAAATGCAGAGAAGCTTGTTTTCCTTACAGATATAGAGGGTGTCTTCACAGATCCGATGGATAAGAAGACGCTGATTTCTGAGATGACTGTTGATGAGGCACAGGAGCTTATTGATAATGGTGTTGTCGGTGGAGGAATGCTTCCGAAGCTTCAGAACTGTATAGATGCCATGAATAATGGTGTATCAAGAGTGCATATCCTTGACGGACGACTTGAGCATTGTCTGCTTCTGGAATTCTATACAGATACAGGTATCGGAACAGCTATAAGAAAAGTGAATGAGTAAATACGTAAGACGGCGAAAAGATAGAGCATTTTGCTTGAATTAATCGCCGTTTTTCGTTACAATAAAGATTGATGGTGTTAATAAAAATACCATTTTTCGTTAAAATGTTATATCCTCTTCGGGAGGATAAATGAAAAAAAGAATAAGTGTTTATTTTGAATTGTCAGTTCTGATGATTCTTTCAATTCTCCTGGCTACGTCCTGTGGGAAGGATGAGCTCAGTATCTCAACTGTTAAGGAGAAGGAAGAAGCATCTGAGAAAGTGACTGACAATGCAGAAGAAAAAGTATCTCAGGAAGAGTCCGGTGAGTCCCGTTCAGAGGGGATTATTGCTGCAGAATCAACAGCGGAAGAAGCTGTGGAAGAAAAGGCGGTAGAAGAAAACTCTGAGGTGAGCGTTTACGTATGTGGAGCGGTGGTTAGCGAAGGCGTATATACGCTGGCGGCTGATGCCCGAATAGAGGATGCTCTTGAAAGGGCCGGCGGTTATTCTGAGGATGCGGCACACGGAGCTATCAATCTTGCTGAAAGGCTGACTGATGGGATGAAGATATATTTTCCTACAGAGCAGGAGATAAGCGAGGGTGGTGGCACTTGGCAGACGAAGGATGCGTCAAACGGTTCCAACAGTTTGAGTGGTTCCGAAGGCATGAGTGGTTCCGGCGACTTGAGTGGCTCGGATGGATCGCTTGTCAACATCAATACTGCAGATGCCAAGACACTTGAAACCTTGCCGGGAATAGGCGAGGGCAAAGCAAGAGATATAATAAACTACAGGGATACGAATGGTCCCTTCGGGGATGTTCAGGATATTAAAAATGTAAGTGGAATAGGCGATAGTACATTTGCTAAGCTTAGTCCTTATATTACCGTTAAGTAAGAGCTTACATTTGGAAGGAGAACAAATTGAAGAAGGTTTTAGTAGTTGATGATGAAAAGCTTATAGTAAAGGGGCTTAAGTTCTCTTTGGAACAGGATGATATGGAGGTTGATACAGCATTTGATGGGGAAGAGGCTGTTGAAAAGGTTCGTGCCAATACCTACGATATTATGCTTCTGGATATCATGCTTCCAAAGCTTTCAGGACTTGAGGTTTGTCAGATGATCAGAGAGTTTTCTGATGTTCCGATCATAATGCTTACCGCAAAGGGTGAGGATATGGACAAGATAATGGGACTTGAGTACGGAGCTGATGATTATATAACCAAGCCTTTCAATATACTTGAGGTTAAGGCGAGAATAAAGGCTATCCTCCGCAGAAATTCAAAGGGCGAGGATATGAAGCTTACACCTACAAATGTTATAGAAAAGAATGGTCTGAAGATAGAGACAGACTCGAGACGTGTATTTATAAAGGGACATGAGGTCAGTCTTACTGCTAAGGAGTTTGAACTGGTTCTCCTTCTTGTTTCTAACCCGAATAAGGTTTACTCAAGGGATGAGCTGCTTAGTGAGATATGGGGAGCTACATATCCCGGAGATGCGAGAACAGTTGATGTACATGTAAGGCGTCTTCGTGAGAAGATAGAGACAAAGCCTGCTGATCCTGAGTATATCCATACAAAGTGGGGAGTTGGATATTATTTTCAGGACTAGCTGATAAAGAGATAATTAATTAAAGCGAGACTTAAATAAGGTGAATAAGTAAAAAAGTATGTAAAAACAGGGACGCTTCTTATACTGCACATGCAGAGTATGGTGCAGGTGAAGAACCGTCCCATTACTATGTAAGGCGATTTATAAGGATGAGTGTGAAGAAGCTTGTCAAGAAAACGTTTTCGAAATCGATATCACTGGTGGTGGCATTAGCTATGGTGATCCTACAAGGAACGGTTATACATTTGCAGGCTGGTATCCGAAGAATAAGTGGGTTGGAAGTGACGGAGCCTGGGTAAAGTAAATTGGTTTACATAAATTATTACAGAGGAGAGACTGTATGATAGATGTATGTCTGCTTGGTACGGGTGGTATGATGCCACTACCGTATAGAGCACTTACTTCATTAATGCTTAGATATAATGGAAGCAGCATTCTGGTGGACTGCGGTGAGGCAACTCAGATATCTGTGAGACGCAGAGGCTGGAGCTTCAATCCGATTGATGTGATTCTTATCACACATTTTCATGCGGATCATATAAGTGGTCTTCCGGGGATGCTTCTTGCTATGGGAAATGCTGACAGGACGGAGCCTGTAACTATAGTAGGTCCACAGGGGATAGAACATGTTGTACGCTCACTCCTTGTGATTGCGCCGAGACTTCCTTTCGAGCTTAAGTTTATCGAGCTGGATAAATCGAAGGAGGAAGAGATACTGGAGCTTGTGGGACTCAGGGTAAAGGCCTTCAAGGTAAATCACAACATGCTTTGTTACGGCTATGCTTTCGAGCTGGACAGAGCAGGAAAGTTTGATGCTGAAGCAGCTAAGAGCCTGGGACTTCCGGTACAGTATTGGAGCAAGCTTCAAAATGGAGAAACGGTAGAGTTTGAAGGAAAAGAGTTCACAAGTGATATGGTTATGGGACCAGCTAGAAAGGGACTCAAGATAACGTATACAACTGATACCAGACCGACAGACAAAATAGTCGAAGAAGCAACCGGGGCAGATATATTTATCTGCGAAGGAATGTACGGAGATGGCGATGCTGAGTCGGAAGAAAAAGCTAGAGATAAGAAGCATATGACGATGCAGGAAGCGGCTGAAATAGCAGTGAAGGCTCAGCCGAAGGAGATGTGGCTTACTCACTATTCGCCTTCAATGATAAAACCGGAGCAGTATGCAGATGCTATAAAGGCCATATTTCCACGTACTATAGTCAGCAAAGACCGCAGGATGACGGAGCTTAAGTTTGAAGAGAAATAAAGACCTGTCCCCATTGACTTACTATGGATAAATAATCTATAATAGGTAAGTTATGTGATTTTGGAAAGTTTTAATAAGGAGGCCGATACTGCCTCGAAATAAATAGAAGGAGTTTGGAAAATTGGAAAAAAAGATCATGCTTGGAAATGAAGCCATAGCTCGTGGTGCCTGGGAGGCAGGAGTCAAGGTTTCATCAGCTTATCCGGGAACCCCGAGTACCGAGATGAGCGAGAATCTCGTAAAGTACGAAGGAGTTTATGCTGAGTGGGCTCCAAATGAGAAGGTTGCAGCTGAAACAATGCCCCCGCTCTGATTTAATTTGAGAATTAATAGTATAAGGGCTGTCTCTTCATGAGGCAGCCTTTTTTGATTTCCGTAATACAAAAAGTTGAACTGAGCCCCGAGTTTTACTTTATGTCACTGATTTTCCGATTTCGGTGATACAAAAAGTGAAACTGCCTTGGTGCTCTGTCAAGATAACGGGAATTGAACAATAGTTCCGGCATCAAAAAAGCGGCACCTTCATCAAGGCGCCGCCCAATTGCAAATTACTTATTTATGCTTCTGAAGAAGTAATCTTCACTTCGGCCTTCTCTCCGCCTGCCTTCTTATCCGTAAGAATGCCTGCGATATAGACTGCTACGAGGATGCCGCCTGCTATCGTAAGCGCATACATAACGGGTGTTGTAATGTTATCAAGTACAGGATAGTAAGAAGTGATCGTAGCAAATGTGTTCATGATGATGTGGATTACGATACCCGGGATGATGGAGCCTGACTTCATTCTGACGACGCAGATCAGCATGCCCATGCAGAATGCCCAGATTGCCCATACAATGCCGCCATGGCAGATACCGAAAACTGCTGAGGAGATAAGTGCTGCAACGATTGCAGGCATAGCCTTTCCGAGTCTGGTATAGATATATCCTCTGAATAAGACTTCTTCCGTAATAGGTACGATAATTGCGTTTCCGAGCATTGCAATCCAGAACGGATAAGATGAGAGCTTGCTCATGCCGGATGTGAGGTCGCCGATAAGTTCCTCCGGAATGGGAAGGATCGAGAGCATGAAGTTCATGAAGAACATTGCTCCGACAGCGCCTATGACCGTAAATATCATCTGCTTTCCGGATACGGCCTTCATGTCCGTCTGCTCTGCAAGGCTGGTCTTCTTTACCTTCTCGATAATGAAAAAAGCAAGAAGCGCGAGAAGTGATCCGATGATCAGGCAGATGCCTGTCATGGAATTTATCTTGTCCTGTAACATAGCCAGTCCTTCTTCCCTGCCGATTCCTGCCTGGGCATTTGCTCTGCCAAAAGTAAAAGCCGTTACATAGGAGACTATAAGCGTTACGATATTCGATGCTGCGAAATAGACTGCAAAATAGCCTAATGCCTTTCCGATTGCCGCTAAAACCTTTTTCATAAACTTTAAAAACCCCTTTCGTTGTTTAACACAAGGCGATTGTAGCACCGGGATCAGGACTTTC
>CACYJP010000036.1 GCA_902774725.1 uncultured Lachnospiraceae bacterium | reverse complement strand
CCGAGATGCTTGATTATGTCGGCAAGCTGAATGAGCTTGATACAAGCAACGTAGAACCGATGAGTCATACATTTCCTATATCAAATGTAATGCGTGAGGATGCAGTTACAAATGGTGATGACAGAGAGAACATGCTGAAGAATGCTCCTCAGAGAAATGATGATGCTTATATAGTTCCTGAAACTTTTTAATATAGAAGGAGAGAAGAGATGCAAGACATTCTTTCACTAAGCGCTGTTGAACTGGGAAAGAAGATAGCTGCCGGCGAGATAAGCTCGGTCGACGCAACTAAGGCTTACCTGGATAAAATAGGTGCTGCAGATAAAGATATAAATGCATATATAACAGTGGATACAGAGGGCGCACTTAAGGCTGCCGAAGAGGCTGATAAGAGAATAGCAGCTAAGAAGGCCGCCGGAGAAGCAATAGGTCCGTTCGAGGGTGTCCCTGTTGCAATAAAGGATAATATGTGTATAGAGGGGATGCTCACAACCTGCGCGTCCCATATACTGGACGGCTTCAAGCCTACATATACCTCTACGGCAGTTGAGAAGCTGATAGAGGCCGGAGCGGTAATACTCGGACATACAAACATGGACGAGTTTGCTATGGGTAGTACAAGTGAGACTTCATACTACGGAGCAACTAAGAACCCATGGAATAAAGAAAGAGTTCCGGGAGGATCATCAGGTGGCTCGGCAGCTGCTGTCGCTGCTGATGAGTGTGCAATCGCTCTTGGTTCAGATACTGGTGGATCCATTCGTCAGCCGGCATCCTTCTGTGGTGTTACGGGAATCAAGCCTACCTACGGAAGAGTATCAAGATACGGACTTATTGCCTATGGTTCATCTCTGGATCAGATAGGCCCTCTTGGTAAAAATGTTGAGGACTGCGCCGCTATGCTTGAGGTTATTTCAGGACATGATCCGAAGGATTCAACCTCTGCAGGTGGAGATGAGGAATCAAAAAAGGATCCACGAATCTTAGATACAAAATTCACAGAGGCTCTTGTTGATGATGTTAAGGGAATGAAGATTGGTGTTCCGAGAGATTATTTCCTTGAAGGTATAGATGAAGATGTTAAGAATGCTGTACTCAGTGCCGCTGAGGTGTTAAAATCAAAAGGGGCTACAGTCGAGGAGTTCGACCTCGGAATGGTAGAGTACGCAATCCCTGCTTATTACGTAATAGCCTGTGCTGAGGCATCTTCAAACCTTGAGAGATTTGATGGAGTTAAGTACGGTTACAGAACAGGAGAGTATACAGACCTCCACAACATGTACAAGAAGACACGTTCAGAGGGCTTCGGTACAGAGGTTAAGCGTAGAATCATGCTTGGTTCATTTGTACTTTCATCCGGATATTATGATGCCTACTATGTAAAGGCTCTTCGTGTGAAGGCGCTTATAAAGAAAGCATTTGATGATGCATTTTCAAAGTATGATGTAATACTCGGACCGGTTGCTCCGACTACAGCTCTTAAGCTGGGTGAGTCACTGAGCGATCCGATCAAAATGTATCTCGGAGATATATACACAGTATCAGTAAATCTTGCCGGCCTTCCGGGAATCTCTGTTCCTTGTGGAGAGGATAAGGATGGTCTTCCTATCGGTCTTCAGCTGTTGGGACAGACCTTTGATGAGAAGAAGATAATTCAGACGGCTTTTGCTTATGAGCAGTATCGACTTAAGAATATGAGCCTGAAATGTGATAAGCTTAGTGAAGCAGGAAAGGAGGCCTAGACATGAGTAAAGAATACGAAGTAGTTATCGGCCTCGAGGTTCACGTTGAGTTAAATACAAAAACCAAGATATTCTGTGGTTGCTCCACAGAATTCGGAGGAGCACCTAACACACATGTTTGCCCTGTGTGTTCAGGAATGCCGGGTTCTCTTCCGGTACTTAATAAAGAGGTTGTAAATAAGGCAATAAGCGTTGGTCTTGCGACAAACTGTGAGATAACACGTAATTCAAAGTTTGATAGAAAGAATTATTTCTATCCTGATAACCCACAGAACTATCAGATATCCCAGCTCTACTATCCAATCTGCAGAAATGGTCATGTAACCATAGCGGCAAAGGGTGGCAGCAAGGATATAAGGATTCACGAGATCCATATGGAGGAGGATGCAGGAAAGCTTATACATGATCCTGTAACTGACGATACATATGTTGATTTCAACCGTTCAGGTGTTCCTCTTATCGAGATAGTTTCTGAACCTGATATGAGATCTGCCGATGAAGTTATAGCTTACCTCGAGAAGCTTCGTGAGACAATCCAGTATCTGGACGCGTCAGACTGTAAGCTGAACGAAGGCTCAATGAGAGCAGATGTAAATATCTCTATCAGAGAAATGGGAAGCGAGGAGTTCGGAATAAGAACAGAGTCTAAGAATCTGAATTCCTTCAAGGCCATAAGACGTTGTATTGAAAATGAGGTAAACAGACAGAAGGAAATAATCGAGAGTGGTGAGAAGGTTGTTCAGGAAACCCGCCGCTGGGATGATGAGAAGGGTGTTTCCTATCCTATGCGTTCTAAAGAGGATGCTCAGGATTACAGATATTTCCCTGATCCGGACCTCGTTCCTATCATCGTAAGTGATGAGTGGATCGATGAAATAAAGGCTGCTCAGCCTGAGTTCAAGGACGAAAAGAAGGTCAGATACAAGGAAATGTATGGTCTTCCTGATTATGATATAGACCAGATAACAGGAAGCAAGAAGCTTGGCGAGATATTTGAAGGAGCTGTTGCGGCAGGCGCAGATCCAAAGAAGACCTCCAACTGGCTCATGGTTGAAACTATGAGACTTATGAAGGAGAATAACCTTGATGCCGATCAGCTGAAGTTCTCGGCTGAGAATCTTGCAAAGCTTGTTAAGCTCGTAGAGGCTAAGGTTATAAACAATTCTATTGCTAAAGAGATCTTCGAAAAGGTTGTCTTTCTTGAGGATAAGGATCCTGAAAAGTATGTTGAGGAAAACGGCCTTGCAACAAAGACTGACGCAGGAGAGCTTGAGGCAGTAGTTAAGAAGGCTGTTGAGGCCAACCCTAAGGCTGTAGAGGATGTAAAGAACGGTAAGGGTAAGGCTGTAGGCGCAATCGTCGGATTTGTCATGAAAGAAATGAAGGGACAGTGTGATCCGGCTGAGGTAAATAAGCTTATCTCAATAGAGATATCTAAATTATAAGAAATAAATTAAGAGTAAAATAATACAAGTAAAGGAGAAGATTATCATGAAAACATATCTTGTTACCGGTGGAGCGGGGTTTATTGGTTCAAACTATATTCATTACATGTTTGATAAGTATGGCGATGATATACGTATCATCAACGTAGATAAGCTTACTTATGCAGGTAACCTTGAGAACCTCAAGGATATCGAGGATAAGGCTAACTATACATTTGTAAAGGCTGACATCTGCGATAAGGATGCTATTGCAAAAATATTTGAAGAAAACGATATCGACAGAGTTGTACATTTTGCTGCTGAGTCTCATGTAGACCGTTCAATCAAGAACCCTGAGGTTTTTGTTCAGACAAATGTACTAGGAACTGCTGTAATGCTTAACTCAGCAAAGGCTGCATGGGAGAATGAGGATGGTTCCTTCAAGGAGGATAAGAGATTCCTTCATGTTTCAACAGATGAGGTTTATGGAACACTTCCTGATGATCCTGATGCTTACTTCTATGAGACAACACCAATTGATCCTCACAGCCCTTATTCATCAAGTAAGGCTTCATCAGATCTTTTGGTAAAGGCATATGTTGATACATATCATTTTCCTGCAATTATAACAAACTGTTCAAATAACTACGGACCTTATCAGTTCCCTGAGAAGCTGATCCCGCTTATCATAAACAATGCTCTTTCAGGAAAGAAGCTTCCTGTTTATGGCGATGGTAAGAATGTTCGTGACTGGCTCTATGTTATGGACCATGCAAAGGGAATCGATATGGCTACAGAGGGTGGCCGTTTCGGTGAGAGATATAACATCGGTGGTCACAACGAGAAGCAGAATATCGAGATAATCAATATCATTATTGAGACTCTTCAGGAGCTTCTTCCGGACTCAGATCCGCGTAAGGCAAATGTAACAAAGGATCTTATTACATATGTAACAGATCGTAAGGGACATGACCGTCGTTATGCTATCGCTCCGGATAAGATCAAGGAGGAGATAGGCTGGTATCCTGAGACTATGTTCAAGGATGGTATCAGACTTACAATCAAGTGGTATCTTGAGAATGAAGACTGGATGAAGAACGTCACAAGCGGTGACTATCAGAAATACTATGAAGGAATGTACCAAAACAGATAAGCCGGAAGAGTTTTCCGTCTGAAAGAATGTTGTGGCCATGGATTATAAGAAGAGAGATGAATACAAGAAGCTGATATCTCTATGCCAGAGTATGATTATTCTGGCTATAGAGGTGACAGCCTTCGGATATGTTTGGTTTAGAATATATGATACTTCAAAAGCGTTTGATGAGAGCTTTCCGGGTGCAAATAATCTGGTAGTTATTCTCTATCTTTTTGTGTTGTTTTTCTTTACCAGACTAAACGGTGGATATAAGTTCGGACATCTGCGACTTATGGATCTTATATTTTCGCAGGTGCTTTCGCTATTAGGAAGTCATATCCTTGTTTTCTTCGTTATAAGTCTGGCTCTCAGACGTATAGTTACTCCGGGGCCGCTTATTCTTCTGACGCTGGTAGATATACTTATCATATTTATCTACAACGGGCTGATGCATTTTATGGAGGTAAGACTTTATCCTCCGCGTAGACTGGTTCTGGTTTACGGAGACAAGGGTCCTTATGAGATGATGGATACCTTCAACGCCAGAGAGGATAAGTTCTGTATAAAAGAAAGCATCTACGCCGGAAGCGATATAGAACAGATAATGAAAAAGGCTGAGGAGTATGACGGAATAATCATACACAGAGTTCAGCCGGAGCTTAGAAGCAAGCTTTTACATCTATGCTATCAAAAGGATATTCGTGCTTATATAGCACCATACATATCTGATATAATACTTTGGAGCAGTGGAAACACACATCTGTTTGATATGCCGATGCTTGTTACCAGAAACCATGGAATAACCATTGTTGAAGCGTTTTTCAAGAGAATAATGGATCTTGTTTTGTCACTTCTTATGTTTATTATCCTTAGTCCTTTTATCCTGATAATTGCGATCATTGTCAAGCTTCAGGATGGCGGACCGGTTATATATAAGCAGGAACGAGTTACTAAAGGCGGGAAGCTGTTTTATATATATAAGTTTAGATCTATGTGTATAGACAGCGAGGTATCAGGTGCGAAGCTTGCTGAAAAAAATGATGACCGAGTCACAAAAGTCGGCGGGGTTCTCAGAATGCTTCATCTTGATGAGATTCCTCAGCTGTTTAATATAATTAAGGGCGATATGTCTCTTGTGGGACCGCGTCCCGAAAGACCGGAAATCATTGAGAAGTACAAGGATGAGATACCTGAGTTTGATTACAGGCTCAAGGTTAAGGCAGGACTTACAGGATTTGCTCAGGTTTACGGGAGATATAAGACTCCGTCCTATAACAAGCTTAAGCTTGATCTGATGTATATCGAGCATTATTCAATATGGCTGGATATAAAGATACTTTTACTTACTATAAAAATTATTTTTAACAAAGAAAACTCCGAGGGTGTATAAAGTGGTAAAACTAACAGTGGTAATGCCTTGCTATAACGAAGGCACAAGAATTTACAGAAATATAATCGAGACAATTACTCAGGTTGAAAAATTCTGCGATTCCTTCAGAATAATCGTGGTAAATGACGGTAGTCAGGATGAAACTGAATACGAGATAAAGCGTGCGATGGAGCAGGATCATAGAATTGGTATGATATCCTATGAGAAGAATCAGGGAAAGGGCTATGCGGTAAAAAGAGGTATGATGGCTTCAAAGTCAGAGTATACGGCTTTTCTTGATGCGGATCTGGAGCTTCCTCCATATCTTTTGGAAGGTTTTTTGAAAAAAGCTGAGGAGGGTGTGGATGTTGTTATCGGTTCTAAGATGCATCCTGAATCACAGGTTGAATATCCGTTTTTGAGGAAGGTCCTGAGCACAGGCTACTATTGGTTTATGAAGCTTCTTTTCGGAATGAAGCTGAAGGATACACAGACAGGAATAAAGCTTTTCAGAACAGAAAAAATACGCCCTGTTCTCAAGATGGTAAGAACAAGCAGATTCTCTTTTGATATTGAGATACTTGCTATAGCGGCTAAGAAAGGTCTTTCCATTATCGAGATGCCGGTTGTAGTAAACTTCTCAAGAAATAAATCTGATAAATCTAAGATCAGTTTTTCAAGTATTTATGAAATGGTTCGTGATTCTCTCAGAATCAGAATGTACGTTTCAAAGCTTAAGGCAAATGCCGTTTCTACTGAGGAATAAAGGGGAAAAGGATGTACGGAGACGATTTTGATTTTTTTGATGACGACATCACAGATAAGTTTGAGGATGACGGGATCAAGAAAAGAAGAAGGAAAAGAAAAAACACCAATCTCAGATGGGGCATCGCACTTATTGTTGAGCTTATCATCATAGTTTTTCTTGGCTACGGAATCATTAAGACCTATGTTCATTCTAAGTATCAGAAGTTTGAGCATGTTAAGGATATAGCAAAGGAAGATCTGGATATAAATGCCGGAGCGGATAAGTCGATGGATAATTATACGACTATCGCTCTGTTTGGTATCGATGCCAGAGATAGCTCTCTTGGAAGAGGAAGCAGAAGTGATGCTATTCTTTTGGCGTCCATCAACAACGATACGAAGGAAGTAAAGATGTGTTCGGTATATCGTGACACACTGCTTCAGGTTACAAAAGAGGACGGAAGCACACTTACTACCAAGATAAATGCAGCCTATGCATATGGTGGTCCGGAGCTTGCTCTTCAGACTCTCAATAAGAATCTTGACTTAAACATTTCCGAGTATGTGACTGTTAACTGGGAAGGGCTTACAAGAGCTATTGATTCACTGAGCGGCGTCACCGTTCATGTGGAGGAAAATGAGCTCGATACTCTGAATGGTGTGCTGGCTGAGCAGATTCAGGTAAATGGTATCTATTCCGATGGGGTTTATGATACAGGTTATGTTACACTGAACGGTACTCAGGCTACAGCTTATTCAAGAATCCGTAGTACAGACCAGGGTGATATCACAAGAACAGAGCGTCAGCGAGAGGTTATATCTGCTATGCTCAGCAAGATGAAGGAGTCTGACCTGTCGACTATCAACAAGATAATCGATGAGGTATTTCCTTATATCGGAACCTCGATTACCGAGGATCAGATGTATGAGCTGGCAAAGGGTGTGTTCTCCTACGAGCTTAAGGAGAGTGTAGGCTTCCCGATGGCATGGCAGTTTTATTCAACTGAGGCAAAGGGCTCATGTATTGCTCCGGAGGATCTTACGGAAAATGTAATTACTCTTCATAAGTTTTTGTTTAATACTGACAACTACACTCCTACAACTACAGTGCAGACTATCAGTACACAAATAACAGCAGAGACAGGCTTTTCAAGCAAGGGACCTATACCGGTTCCCGAGACTAATACCGAAGAAGGAAACACTACAGATGAATAATATTATAGTTGCACAGTCAGGCGGACCAACTGCCGCAATCAACGCTTCCCTCGTGGGTGTTATCAGAGGTGCGAAGAACAGTAACAGATATGACAATATTTACGGAGCACTTCATGGAATAAGCGGAGTGATGAATGAGGATTTTATTGATCTTACTCAGCTCGGCGAGGAAGAGCTAAATAAGATATACTATACTCCGGCCTGTTACTTAGGCTCATGCAGGTATAAGATGCCTTCTTTGGATGAAGGAACAGAAGTTTTCGAAAAGGTATTTGAAATCCTTCGTAAAAAGGAGGTTTCTGCGTTTTTCTATATCGGCGGAAATGATTCGATGGATACTATCTCCAAGCTCGCTGCATATGGAAAAAAGATAGGAAGCGATATAAAATTTGCCGGGGTTCCTAAAACAATCGATAATGATCTCGTAATGATAGATCACACTCCGGGATACGGTTCAGCAGCTAAGTTTATAGCACAGTCTATGCTCGAGATGGCACATGATACTGCCATTTACGAGGTTCAGTGTGTGACAATAGTTGAAATAATGGGAAGAAATGCGGGCTGGCTCACAGCGGCGGCTGCACTTGCAAGAAATGAATACAGTGATATACCGCAGCTTATTTATCTTCCTGAGGTTCCTTTCGATATAGACAGATTTGTAGAGGATGTACGTGAGGAATTAAAGAAAACAAGAAATGTCGTTGTGGCTGTTTCAGAAGGAATAAAGAATGCTGATGGTGAGTACATAAGTGCGACCTCGGCTGTTTCTGACAAGTTTGGACATGCGCAGCTATCAGGTGCGGGAAAATGTCTGGAAGGAATTATTAAGGACAGACTGAACATAAAGTGTCGTTCTGTCGAGCTTAACATCCTTCAGCGTGCAGCAGCCCATTCTGCTTCAAAGACTGATCTCGATGAGTCATTGAGCCTTGGTGAAAAGGCTGTCGAGTATGCACTGGAAGGAAACAGTGGCTTCATGCCTCTTCTGGTACGTACATCAGATGAACCATATGCATACAGCTATGAGATAGGGATGCTTTCCGATATCGCAAATAAAGAAAAACAGGTACCGACAGAGTGGATAACCGAGTCTCAAAATGACGTTAAACCGGAGCTTGTCAGCTATATGAAACCGCTGATTTTAGGCGAGGTAAGTATTGAATATAAAAATGGTCTGCCATCATATATGGAGATCCCGCATTTGACCGGTAAATAGGGCTTAAACCATATAAAATTTGCTTGCATTATATAGGGATAGAATATATAATTAACTTATCATAGATATATGATTTGAGTTAAATATCTGGGGTGCCCGATAACTCCTGCGTATTTTGAACCTACATATTTTTGAAGGGAACTTAATATCGTGCAGTGGATGATATGCCTCCTCGAGTGGACATCAGAAGCTTCATTGCAAGTACCCACCTAGCTTTAGCTAGGAGTCAAAAAGTAGGAGCCGGCATCTTGGATATTTAATAAAAGGGTATGATCAGGCTTAACGTTTAAACGCTAAGCTTTTCTTTTTATTTTGTGGGAAATGCTTATGAAAAACAGACTCAAAGATATATGGCGGTTCATAGAGGGGACGGCAGATGAGCATATGGGGGCTTTTTCATCGCAATCTGCCTTTTTTCTGTTTCTTTCCTTTTTTCCGTTGATAAACCTGCTTGCCGTAATTCCTACATTTTTGCCTATTTCAAAGGAACAGGTAATGGAGATTATTTATTATATTGTTCCGGCGCAGTTTGAGAATTTTATATCCGGCCTTGTAAACAGCATGTATATGCATGGTTCCGGATCAATAACTATTTTCTCTGTTGTGATTGCAGTCTGGTCGGCGGCTAAGGGTATTATGGCTATCAGGAACGGACTTAATGAGGTTTTTCGTTGCAGAGAGTATAAGAATTATCTGATTATTCGAGGGATAAGCGCTATATATACCGTAGTATTCATTATACTGGTAATTGTGCTTGTTATCTTAAACATGTTTGGAACGCAGATAGCTAACTATGTTATTGGTAAGTTCCCTGAATATGTTGATGTGACATCTCTTGTATATCATATAAAGAGCACCGCTACATTTATCCTTCTGTTTTTTATGTTTGAGCTTTTATATGTGCTGGTTCCGAATAAAAAACAGAAGTTTCTGAGACAGATACCTGGAGCACTGTTTACATCGCTTTCATGGATAATCGTGACTAAGCTGTTTTCGCTTTACATAGACTACTATGCTTCAAAGAGCTATATGTATGGAGCCGTTACGACAATAATCATGCTTATGTTCTGGCTTCAGCTGGTTATATATCTCATGTTCGTGGGGGCACAGGTAAATGTCTATCTTGAGACAAGAAAGAATCGTGAAAAGGAATTCGAGCTGAGTAAGTATACTGAAGGCAAGGATGAGGTCTGGGATGATGATGAGCTTAGCGATACGACTGAAACCCTTACTGAACAGATGAAAAATGATTCGTCGGCGGAAGAGGATGCACCGGCTGAGGCTGACTTAACAGATAAAGAAAATGAAGAATGGGAAGATGACGATATAAAAGAGTAGTTCCCGGGAGGAAGATATTATGAGTAAAATAAGAACAAGGTTTGCACCAAGCCCAACAGGAAGAATGCATGTAGGAAACTTAAGAACAGCACTTTATGCTTACCTTATCGCAAAGCATGAGGGTGGTGACTTCATTTTAAGAATTGAGGACACAGATCAGAACCGCGAGATGGAAGGTGCGGTTGATATCATTTACAGAACGCTTACTGAGACAGGACTTCTCTGGGATGAAGGTCCTGACAAGGATGGAGGAGTCGGTCCTTATGTGCAGTCTGAGAGAATGGCTCAGGGACTTTATCTTGAATATGCGAAGAAGCTTATAGAAAGAGGCGAGGCATATTACTGCTTCTGTGATGAAGAAAGGCTTGCTACTCTTAATCAGGAGATAGAAATCGACGGAGAGAAAAAGCAGGTATTCCATTATGATAAGCACTGTCTGCACCTCTCAAAGGAAGAGATAGAGGAGAAGCTTGCAGCCGGCGTTCCTTACGTTATAAGACAGAACAACCCAACTGAGGGTGAAACAAAGTTTGAGGATGAGCTTTATGGAACTATCACAGTTCAGAATGAAGAGCTGGATGATATGATCCTCATCAAGTCAGATGGATTCCCTACCTACAATTTTGCAAATGTAGTTGATGATCATCTAATGGGTATAACTCATGTGGTAAGAGGAAATGAATATCTCTCATCTGCGCCAAAGTATAACAGACTATACGAAGCATTTGGCTGGGAGGTGCCGGTTTATATCCACTGCCCTCTTATAACAGATGAAAATCATGCGAAGCTTTCAAAGAGAAGCGGACATTCATCCTTTGAGGACCTTATTGAGCAGGGCTTCCTTACAGAGACTGTAGTCAATTTTGTTTCTCTTCTTGGCTGGAGTCCGGAAGGAAATGAAGAGATATTCTCACTTGAAGAGCTGGTAAAGGAGTTTGATTACCACAAGATATCAAAGTCTCCAGCAGTGCTCGATATGACAAAGCTTAAGTGGATGAACTCCGAATATATAAAGAAAATGGATCCGGATGCATTCTATGAGAAGGCTGAGCCAATCATTAAAAATGTGATAACCAAACCACTTGATCTGAAGAAGATAGCATCTATGGTTCAGACCAGAATAGAGCTGTTTACAGATATTCCGGAGCAGATAGACTTCTTTGAAGCAGTACCTGAGTATGATGTGGAGATGTATACTCATAAGAAAATGAAGACCAATCCTGAGAACAGCCTTACTCTTCTTAAGGAGGTCAGACCGGTTCTTGAAGGAACAGAGGCTTTTGATAATGATAGTCTCTTTGAACTTCTTAAGAGCTTTGGCGCTGAGAAGGAGTATAAGACAGGGTATATTATGTGGCCGCTTCGTACAGCAATGTCCGGAAAAGCTGCTACTCCGGGTGGAGCTACAGAGCTTATGTCAATACTTGGAAAAGAGGAATCTCTGAAGAGAATTGATGCGGCTATAGCAAAGCTGGAATCATAATTATATGATAAGCTAGTGATTGAAATGTAAAAAACCTTGTAGTATACTTAAATGGTTGAACAGCGTTCTTTATTTGAAAGGGGAAAATGTTTTGAAGGATATACTTGATGCGTTAAAGAGTATGGAGACCTCAACGCTTATTATACTTGGATTTGCAGCAGTTTTACTTATATTTCTGCTTGTTCTTATAATTGTTACAATTAAGGTACTCAAGTCTTCAAATTTCGAAGAAGAAGAAAACGAAGAAGAGAAGAAGGAAAAACTGAAGAAGATAGCGGAAGAAATGAAGGACGATCTGGATGACTATGATGATGATGACGAAGACGATATGTCAAGGACGGTACGTGAGGTTGTCGAGTCAGTAAAGGAAACTCAGGCAAAGGCAGATGCTCTTAAGTTCGGCGGTGAAAATGCGGCTGAGGAAAAAGAGCAGGAAGCAGATGAAGCTGATCAGGATAAGTCTGAGGATGATGTAGCCAGAAAGAATGCAGCTGCCAGAGTTCGTAAGATCGCTGAAGCTGTTGCGGCAGGAGAATCAGATGATGATGAAGATGAGGATGAGGACGATTATGATGAGTCTGATTCTTCAGATGGACCTGAAATATCAGATAACTTTGAGAATGATTATGAGGATGACTACGAGGACGATGATAAGGATTCTGATGTAGGAAATATCACAGATGACCTGAATCTGAAGCAGCCATCTAATAAAGAAATGACTGAAGAGGTTGCTACAGCCAAGACAGCGGTAGTTGATACAGTCAAGATAAAGGAAGAGCTCAGAAAAGCCCGTAAGGAAGCAAGGGATGAGCATAAATCCAATCTGATGGCGAAGGAAAGAGCTGAGGCTCCGGAATATGATGCATCCTTTGATAGTGCATTTGTAGATAAGCCTAGCTATGAGGAGAAGAAGGAACCGCTTATTCCAAATCCTACTCCTGAGTCAATGCTGGCCGGAGAGGGAGCTACAGCGTCAGCTGCCGGCGAAGCTACAAGTGCAGCATTTGCTGTAACAGAGATGACAGAAAGCGGAACTGAGGCAGCGGTTAAGAATAAGATCACTGTTAATCCTGTAAATGTTGTTGAGACAACACCTAAGGAAAATATTGATGAGGTTAAGGAATTCCTTGAGGAAAATCCTACTCCTGTAACAACTAAGAAAAAGAAGTCTAAAAAGAAAAAGGGCGGAGATTACGAAAGATCAGTTGCTCCAATCAAGACTTCAAAGTATTTCTGGTATAATACTCAGGACATCAAAGAGCTTACCAGAAAAGAGGATATGTATTTCAAGTGTCATTATTTTGATAATGGTGATGATATAATACTTGATCTTATAACAGAGATGTATGACTGTGCATTTGTCAGAACAGAAGAGCTTCAAAGAATAGCGTACGGAATTACATTTAAATCTCTGGGAATGAAGGAAATCCTTCGTTCAGAGGAAAACCTTGGATTTGATCATGACAAGGCAACAAAGGAGCCAACAGAGTCAGACAGACAGGAAGCATTTGAAAAATGGTGTCAGTATGTAGACAGTTTCCTTGAGATTATTGTTATAAATGCTCCGGATGAGGTTAAAAATTATATAATCGACAAGATGTATGATTATGGACATAAGGATATCGAGGAGCTGATGTATAGTCCATATTAAAATGAGTTTATTTAGTATTGGTGGGACAACGGATATTGATATCTGTTGTCCCATTTGATATACTTTTTGAACACCTTACGAAGCAGGAGTAGATGCTAAGGTGATAGCGAGTGAATAAAAAAGATAAAAAAACGGATAAAACGGATTTGATGGATAAAACGGATATGAGTGAGAAAATGGTTAAAAAAAGGGAAAATAATAGTGAGAAAAAAAAGGATATAATTATAATGGTGGTTATATCCTTGATTGTTTTATTGCAAATAGTGTTCCAGGTGCTTAAGGCAGTTGGAGTGGTTTCAGAACCGGCACTATTAAAAACCAAAGTAAAAGAAATCGATATGTTTGGAGATGCGGTTCTAAATGTAAAGGAAATTGATCTGAATTATGGAGACAGTGTTGATATCTCATTTTCGGGTGGATATGAGATAAAGAATATCCCGTATTACCCGGCATTTTATGGAAGAAAGGGCGATACTGTTATATCAGATTATTTTGATTATATTGTAGTTGCAAATGTTGGTGGAGCTTTTATCAATAAATCAGATGTAAAACCCGGCGAGAAGGTAACTATTAAGCTTAATGAACGTAAGAGATTTATTGAGGAGTATAAGGCGTACGATGTCGACCAGGATATAGAAAAATGGGAGGGTCAGACAGACGAGGAGTTTATAAATGCAAGAGAGGTTGATGAAGGTACTGTTGTTGCGGGTATCATTCATCGAGGATCATCTCCGACAAATCCTGATTTTAACAGAATGGAGCTGATGGATGAATATATTCGGAATCATGGAATTAATTGTATTATCAATCTTTCTGAGTCTATGGATACTATAAAATCGGTTAAAAACCTTCCTGCTCATACAAAGGAGATGCTGGATAACGGGCAAATTATTGGTGTAGGAATGGGAGTTGATTTCCAGGATGAAGATACGAAAAAGGCGCTCGGAAAAGCGCTTGTTGAAATGACTGAGAGAAAAGGTCCATATCTGATTCATTGCTCATATGGAAAGGATAGAACAGGTGTAGTGATTGCTATTCTTCAGGCGTTATGTGGTGCTACGTATCAGGAAATAGAAGATGACTATATGCTTTCATATAAGAACCTGCATAATATAAATATGAACCCGGATTCAAATCAGTATCCTTATATTGATATGCAGGCGGGCGCGAGAAAATACTTATTATCGTGTGGAATGACAGACGAACAGATAGACAAGCTGAAGAGTATATTGGAAGGAAAATAAGATGCACTTTTTGCATTAACTGAATATATTGTTATCTTTAACTGTATATATGCAAATTTGATAAAACCGTCACCATTATGTTATAATGGTGGCGGTTGTTTTGTGAAAGGAAGGACAACTTTGGAAAGCTTAAAAAGCTTAGCGCCACAGTGCTCGATTTCGAAGAAATCGAGCACAGTAGGAAAACTGCAAAGCAGTTTTCCGTAGTAAGCAGCAGTGCCGTTAAGGCACGTACGTGCATTGACGGGCAGGCTGCGTACACTGTGTTCAATTTTTGTTTGATAATCGAGCGCCTACGAGGTAAGGAGTTATCGAAATACTCGGCGGATGCTCCTTCGGACAGCACATTCGTTATTTATATCTTTAAAAACTGCAGGCAACTGTAGAACAGAGGGATATAAAGCGTGCGATACTTTTTTGGTTCCGTATATTATGTCGGGACCGGTATTATTTTGGCGTGCACGAAAGGAGAAAATAATATGTGCGGAATAATTGGATATACAGGTAATGAACCTGCAAAGGATATACTTATAAATGGTTTAAAACAGCTTGAGTATAGAGGCTATGACAGTGCCGGAATCGCTGTTCTTGATCCGAATTCGGGAATAGTCCTGAAGAAAAAGACCGGAAAGGTTGAGGAGCTTGCCAAGGCTGCAGAGGCTGAAAAGACAGATGCAACCTGTGGTATCGGACATACAAGATGGGCTACTCACGGTGGAGTTACTGAGACTAATGCTCATCCTCATTCACAGGGCCAGGTAACTATTTGCCATAACGGAATCATTGAAAACTATAAAGAGCTTACAACAGAATATGGTCTGAAAAATGTCCTTAAATCAGAGACAGATACAGAGGTTGTAGCTGCGCTTCTTGATAAATTCTATGAAGGTGATCCATATAAAACAATAAAGAAGGTAGTTGATCTTCTTGCGGGATCTTTTGCTCTTTGTATCATGTTTGAGGATCAGCCGGGCAAAATATTTGCAATAAGAAATGTAAGCCCGATGGTAGCAGCTGCGTTTGATGGAGGCTCAATCATAGCATCAGATCTTACAGCAGTAATTAACTTCTCTAAGAAGTATTTCGTTGTTCCTGAGTACCATATCCTTACGCTTACAGATAGTGGTATTACAGTACAGGATCTCAAGGGACGTAAGGTTGAGCCGGAAATACTTGAGGTTAACTGGGATATAACATCTGCTCAGAAGGGTGGATATCCACACTATATGCTCAAGGAGATAAATGAGCAGCCGGAAGCAATCGAGAGAACTGTTGCACCTAGAATCCAGAATGGACTTCCATTCCTTGCTGATGACGGAATAGATGATGATGTTCTGAAGAATCTGAAGGATATAGTAATAGTTGCCTGCGGAACTGCTATGCATGCAGGTATGGTTGGAAAATCAATTATAGAATCAAAGCTTCGTATACCTGTTCTTGTTGAGATAGCTTCAGAGTTCAGATATAAGGATCCGATAATTGATGAAAAGACTCTTACTATCGTGGTTTCACAGTCAGGTGAAACAATAGATACTCTTGAAGCACTTCGTCTTGCAAAGCAGAAGGGAAGCAAGGTGCTTTCAGTTGTAAATGTAAAGGGTTCAACTATAGCACGTGAAAGTGATTATGTTCTTTACACACATGCCGGTCCTGAAATAGCTGTTGCAAGTACAAAGGCTTACACTGTTCAGATAGCAGCTATGTATATACTTGCTGCAAGACTTGGACTCGTGAGAGGTGTGGTTTCAGAAGAGGAAACAAAAGAGTTTATGGAGAAGCTTTTAGGTGTCGGTGAGCTGATGCAGAAGACTATCGAAGCTTCAAATGATATTAGAAGAATAGCAAATCACATAAAGACAGCTCCAGATGTTTTCTATATAGGACGTGGAATTGATTATACACTCAGTCTTGAGGCTTCGCTAAAGCTGAAGGAGATATCCTATATACATTCAGAGGCTTATGCTGCAGGAGAACTGAAGCACGGAACCATAGCTCTTATATCGGAAAATGTACCTGTCATAGCTATTGCTACAGAAGAGCATGTTTATCCGAAGGTTATATCAAATGTTCGTGAGGTTAAGTCCAGAGGTGCATATGTAATCCTTATAAGCTGCGAAGGAAAAACAGAGAGTAAGGAGGTTTGCGATAAGCAGATCTACATACCAAAGGTTGACAGTGTGTTCGGAGTATTTGCTACTGCGGTTATACTTCAGCTCATTGCTTACTACACATCTGATGCTAAGGGACTGGATGTTGATAAGCCTCGTAACCTTGCAAAGTCTGTTACAGTTGAGTAAAAATCTCGAATACATTTAGATAAAAAATAAGTGCATTAAGCAGGCACGTGTGATATACTTGAGTTTAGAGTTTTTTTAGCGAAAGGGGTAGTCAGTTATGGCATTAGAGATTAAAACAGTGTCCTTTGGTGGATATGATAAAGGTGCTACAGAGAAGTATGTACTTGAACAGAAAAAACAGTATGAGGACGAAATAGCAAAGCTGAAGGATGATGCTACTAAGCTTAGTGAGGCTGTTAAGGGACTTCAGCAGATGAGAGAAGCCAATATGTCTGAGTCTAAGAGTACTATTGATGATCTCAAGTCTGTTAATGAGCAGCTTCAGGGTGAAATCGAAAAGCTTAAAGAGGATCTTGAAGGATATAAGAAGAGAGAGATGGAGTCAGCCTCCAGATATGAGTCTATATCCAGAACTCTTTTATCAGCAAGAGAATCAGCTGATGCTCTTACTACTAAAACAAAGGAAGATTGCGAAGCAAAAACTGCTGAAACAACAGCTCAGTGTAAGGCGATGATCGAGGAAACAACAGCTCGTTGTGAACAGCTCAAGAATGCTACAGAGACTGAGTGTGACAGACTTCTTTCTGAAACACAGAGCAGCTGCCAGGAGCAGAAGGAAACAACCTATGCTGAGTGCGACAGCCTGAAGAGACAGACAAAGGAAGAGACAGATAAGCTTTCAGAGGAAACAAGAGTTAGATGTGAGAATCTTAAGGCTCAGACAGAAGCGGCTTGTGAGAATCTTAAGAATCAGACAGAGGCAGCTTGTGCAAGACTTAAAGAAGATACTATCAGCGAATGCGATAAGGCTAAGGCTGATTCAAGAGATGAGATACGCCAGAACAGAGCTATTGTTAAGAGAGAGTTTGATTCAATCAGCGGATTTATGTCACAGCTTCAGACTGCACTTACAGATGTAAATGCTGCAGTTAACAAGACAAAGCAGATCACAGATAGTGCTTTTTCTGATATGAAGCCTGCTAATGAAAAATCTGAAGAAGAAGAGTAATTATTTATATCGGGTAGCCTGGGTGCTGGGACTACCCGATTATTTCTCATTATAAAAACTGAGAGGGGGCGGAAACATGCTGAAAGAGCTTGATATTATACAAAACGCGCTGGAAAAAACAGGGCTTGTTATTGTTGTGACGTCTATTTCCATGTCTGCCTCACTGAACAGAAAGAGACTTGAATATATATCCTCAAATGCTGAGTCCCTCGGAATCAATCCGGAGGCCTTGAAGCAGGGATACAGACTTATTGATGATTATGTTCATCCTGATGACAGACAGCGTTTCAATGAAGCTGTTACCATGTCACTTTCGGAGTCTAAGAATTTCTCCTATGAGGTAAGAAATATCGGGGATGACGGACAGGTTAGAAATGTAAATGTTGATATCATACATTTACCTGAAAAGGATGGCCTTAAGTATCTGGAGTTTGTAATAAGAGAGGTGCATAAGCCTGATTATACGGAGCCTATTGTTGAAAGAGTACCTGATAAGTCTGATACAGAAGGAAATATCACACCTGAGTTCCTTGCTGAAAAGCATATAGATGATCTGTTTAACAGCTTAGCCAATGTGTGTGAGTTATACAGTGTAGTGCTGGATATAAATGGTCATATACTTGTTCCGCCTACCGGACCTACGCCTTATCTTGGCGAGTTTCATGAGATGGTGGTGAATCCTGATAATAAGGAGCTTTACGGCGACGTTGTTGGGTGTATAGTTGATTCGAAGCAGGCTATTTATTCGGAAATCGACGATGGTAATCCGGATAGTCGTTTTATAGCAGCGCCTATTTTTATGGATGGACGTTTTACAGCTGCGTGGATAGTATATGCTCATAATAAGAATCAGAATCAGAAGCTCTTTAAGGCATTTGACAGCATTTCAAAAACGGCTGAAAGCGTTTCGGATATTATTACAAATCTTTATGTAAGAAGTGTAATAAATGAGGAAGAGGAAAATATAAAGACTGAGCTTGAGTTTGAGAGAAATGCTAAAGAGCTTACCGAGAATGTTCTGAAAATAATAGCTGATGGTGACAGGTCCAATCTTGAAGATGTTTATCAGAATGTTGGAACTCTGATGGATGTAGATTTTATTGTTTATTTTGCGGTTGATGATGAGAGACCGGGTTATTATAAGCTGATCGATTACTGGGCAAAGAACGGTAAGAGTGAAGAGGCTGTTGAAACATTTGACTGGGAGTCAGATCATTATGATGTTGAGCTTCAGAATAAGATAAGAGAAGGCGGACTGGTTATAGATAAAAAGAATATGACCAACCAGATGAGAGTTCAGATATTTAAGGGTAACGCCAGAGCGGTAATGGTATTTCCGCTTTATCTTTCAGGTGAATTCCATGGCCGTCTTGTATTTATAGAGAATTCAAAAGAGAGAATTTGGACCGAAGAGGAGATATCCTTTGCGAAGGAAATAAGCAAAATGATGTCTCGAGACCTTATGATCGAGGAGAGACTTAAGACCAAGGTGGATGCCTCAAAGGTTGTAATGAATATATTTGAAAGTATTCCTGCTATGATTCTTGTGCGAGATGTAGAAAGTGGACGCGTAATTTATACAAATCCTTCATTGAAATTGAAGCTGGGATACGATATAGTGGGACAGAACAGTTTCGGAATAATTCCGAGTCTGAATGAAGAGTATGAAGGTCTGGATACGACCAATATGGAGGCGTTATATTTCAAGACAGCTAAGTATAAGAGATATATAGATAAGCTGGATGGAATATACGACGTTACAGAGCATTTTCTTGCATGGAAGGAAGATGAGATAGCATCTGTACTGGTTATTAATCCGGAGTAAGAGAGGAAGAATAAATGGCTAATCTGGATATAGGAATAGATCTTGGAACAACAAATATCCTTGTATATGTCAGAGGAAGAGGAGTTGTTCTCAAGGAGCCAACAGTTATTGCATATGATAAGGATTCTGAAAAGATAGTTGAAATAGGTGAGGAGGCCCGACTTATGCTGGGTAGAACTCCCGGTAACCTTATTGCGATTAGACCGCTTAAGCATGGTGTTATCTCTGACTATACAAAGGCTGAGGAAATGCTTAAGTATTTTATAAAAAAAGCTATTGGAAGAAATCTGCTGGGAAGAAGACCACGTATTTCGATATGTGTTCCTTCAGGTGCTACTGAGGTTGAGAAGAGAGCTGTTGAGTCAGCTACCTACAACGCCGGTGCCAGATACGTTAATATAGTTGAGGAACCAATTGCGGCAGCTATCGGTGCAGGAATAGATATCGTGAGACCTGTTGGAAATATGATAGTTGATATCGGTGGCGGAACTACTGATACGGCTGTAATATCAATGGGTGGTCCTGTAGTAACCTCATCTATTAAGGTTGCAGGAAACGACTTTGATGATGCTATCATCAAGTATATAAGAAAGAGACATAATCTTCTTATCGGTGAAAGAAGTGCCGAGGAAGTAAAGATCAATATAGGTACAAGCTATAAGCGTCCTGAGAATATTTCTATGGACGTAAGAGGAAGGAATCTGGTAACGGGACTTCCAAAGACTGTTACTATTACGTCTGATGAGACTGAGGAGGCTTTAAGAGAGCCTGCCGGACAGGTGGTAGAAGCAATTCATGCTGTTTTGGAGAAAACACCGCCGGAGCTTGCGGCGGATATTGCTGACAGAGGAATAGTTCTTACCGGTGGAGGCGCTCTGCTTCACGGACTTGAGCAGCTTATAGAAGAAAAAACAGGAATAACGACAGTCACTGCTGAAGATCCGATGTCGGTTGTTGCAGTTGGTACAGGAAAGTATATAGATTTCCTTGCACTGCAGGAAGAGTCATAATCAGATATTTATTCAGTATATGCTAATCAAGGAGCCATAACTTTTGTTATGGCTCTGTTTAACATCATTGGGCAGTTTTAGCTATTGGGTGGGGCTGACTGCTCTTTGAATATTCCGGGGGTTTTATGGTTCAGGAAGGATATATAAATAAAATCATATATCAGAATGAAGATAAC
>CACYJP010000035.1 GCA_902774725.1 uncultured Lachnospiraceae bacterium | reverse complement strand
TATTTGAGGCGGCAATAGATATGATGAGCTATGTAGATATCTTTCAGGATTATGATAGCAACATGCTTGCTTTGGGTATGACAGCAGATCTTCCACTTGAAACATTTCTTGATGACCATCCATGTATTAAGAGAATAGAGTTTGCTCTTGATAATGATGAACCGGGGAGAATAGCTACTGAGAAACTGATGCAGAAGTACAGAGATAAAGGTTACGAAGTTAAGGATGTACCGGCTCCTGTCTTGTATAAGGATATAAATGAGTGGCTGGTAGCAACTAAACTGAAGCTTACTTCGGCAACTGTAGCCGAGAAGTCCCGTGGGTATATGAGTACAAGAAAATGAGTGTTAAATATGGTGTTTAAGCAAAGGGCTGTTATTTAACAAGACATTAAAACATCAGGAAAAGCTTAAATGTTTTATTAACACACATCAAAATCCATATTTAAGCATCTGTTAGCGCAATGTCTGATTATACAAGAAATTGTTAAAACAGATGCTGTTTAGTTAAAGGATTTGTTTAAACATAGCGAATCTGATTAAAGGAATCGTTAAAGGAGTGGCTGTTTGTAGCACAAATTGTTGAAACTAGGCCATTTCCTTAAACAATTTGTTAAAACATAGGTATTTTTATATATCCAGGGTCTTAGGGGTGTCCCCTAACAAGATGCAAAATGGATTTGTCTTACATTTTGCGTATCTTGCCACTATATACAGATGATTCCAGAACTGTAGAGATAGGGTAGAGTGACCTGAGAATTAAAACGGATAAAAGAGAGGAGTGAGGCTTATGGCGAATGGAAAAACTGTCTTGAAGTCTTTCAGGGTTACTGAAAAAGAAGCAGAAAGAATATCAAGGGCAGCAGTTGAAGCAGGAATGAAAGAAAGTGAATATTTTAGGCGATGTGTATCAAGAGGTCCTATGGAGCATAAAGAAATCAGATTACTCCTCCATAAGATACTTAATGAGATAAACAGCATTGGTAAAAATATAAATCAGATTGTAAAGAATAATAATTCTGGTCTTTATCTCTCAAAGGATAAGGATAAGCTTCTTACCTATATGAGAAGAATCGACTTCAGCATGACAGAGGTGGTGAGGAAGCTTGGCAATAACTAAGCTGATGAATATCAAAGATACCGGAACATCTGATCATGCGGGACATTTAAACAGACTACTTAACTATATGATGAATCCTGATAAGACTCAGGAGGAAGCAAAGGTAGGCGCTGTGAACTGTATACTGGAATCTGCTTCTGTAACAATGCAGCAGACAAAGGAAAGCTTTGAGAAAATAACCGGAAGGCAGGGGTATCATTTTGTTATATCCTTCAAGCCAGGAGAGACGGATGCAGATACAGCATATAAAATAGCAGAGGACTTTATATCAGAATATCTGGCTGATAAGTACGAGACAGTATTTGCGGTCCATGATGATAAGGAACATATACATATTCATATAGCCTTCAATAGCGTCAGCTTTGTGGATGGATATAAATACCATTATGCCAATAATGACTGGGCTAAGATAATACAGCCAATAGTGAACAGACTTACAAGTAAAGAGGGACTTAGTACAGTTGAGCTTGATCCAAACGAGAAGCATGACCGCTATAAGGATCATAATACTTATCGTGATGGTACTGATAACTTCTCTGATATGATAAAGCGTGATATTGATGTAGCAATTGCTGAATCAGAAAACTATGAGGAGTTTCTTCGAATAATGAAAGACAGAGGGTATGAGATAAAAGAAGGAAAGTACCTGGCTCTTCGAGGAAAAGGAATGTCCAGATTCAGAAGATGTAAGAAGGAAACCCTCGGGATTGATTATACTGAGGAAGCGATACGAAACAGAATACCTTATGAATCACTTAATACCTATAAAGCAGAAACTGATGAGGAAGCTCAGAAAATAGTTTACTCCAGGATTCCGAGAGGTAAGAGAGCCAAATTAAGTCCAGTGCAGAAGAAATACTTTGCAAGGCTCTATAGATTAAAGTTGATTCAGCGAAGACCTTACAGTAAAGCATGGCAGTTTAAGGATGAGATAAAGAAGATGCATAAACTTGAGGAACAGTATTTATTTCTTGTTGAGCACGATATAACTTCTCTAGATCATCTAAAAGAGGTTAAGAGTGACCTTGATTCAGAAAGAAAGAAGGTTGCCGGAGCAAAGAGCAAGAATTATAGAACTGTCAAGAAGTTGAGAGAGCTATATCAGGTTGCTTCTGAAATGAGTGATCTTGCTCCTGGTGAAAGACTATATCAATCAGGTGATAAAGAGTTTGAGTCAGAACATATACGGTATAGCGAGTTAAGCAATCTGTTAAAGAAGGAAGGTTATTCTTATGAGGAGATAATGAGACTGAAGGAACATTACCATAGTGAAGAACTTCTTCTTAAAGAAATGTCCAAGAAGGCTTCGAGAGATGTTAGAATTGCTGTTTCTATCATTAAGGAATTGGAAGAAGATATGATAAGAACTCCAGAACCTGATAAGGAAAATGATATTCAAGAGAAAAAACTGGAAAAAACAAAAGAAAAGGAATTGATAAGACAGCCAAAGATAAGATAGGGCTGTTTTTTTTACGGAGGTAGTTGAATGGAAGAATTTGTGATAAATGAAGAGAAAATAGAGGAAGACCTTAAACATATTGATGCTGTCTGTGGCCTTTCAGAAGGTGATAGAAAAATAGCAAGAGGAGACCTGATTGCTGGGATAGATCGAGCCGTTATTGAGAGATATTTAAAAAAGAATTTCAGTCATAATAGGAAGCGTTTTATTTCTAGCTTGCTTAGAGCTGGTGCGCCTGAGTCTGTAGTAGCTAAATATACAGACAAAAGTATCAATGAAGATAAATTGAAGAAGGCGGTGAGATATATAGATGAGGGAGTTCCCCCTCTCTATGTAGATCTGCATTTTAATGATCCGGCTTTTTCGAGACTTTTGGATTATTGGTTATGGGAACAGAATAAACTTAGGCTTGAGAAGGAAAAGGATAAAGCAGAAAAGAAAGAGGCTTCTGATGGGCTGATTAAATCAGAGGAAACACAGCTGGAAAACGAATCTAAAGAAACAGAGGATTCTAAGATAGCTGTAGATTCAGATGATTCTGCGAAAGATAGTTTTGATGTCATAGCGGAAGCAGTTACGGAAGAACCAGTGAAAAAGGTAGAGGATGATAAAAATAAAGCTCCTAAGGATGATGACTGTGTAAAGTCTGAAACAGCAGTTCCTCAGAACACAGTTATCAATGGCTTTACATTTGAGCAGGTGATGGAGTTATTTACCTATATGAACAATAACTCTAATTGCAATGTGCAGAAAATGCACGATGCTGCTCATGCTGAAGAAAAGCCAGAAACTGTAGTACAGAGTTGTGAGCCTGTTGAATCAACTAATGTTAAGCAATCGGATGTTCTTACAGAGGAAAAGATTCAAGCTATAGTCTCTGCTGCTATGAAGCAGACTATTGAGGAAGCTAAGAAGCAGACGCTGGAAGAAATCAAAAAACAGCATGAAGCTGAGGCTGAAAAGACAGAGAAAGATCCAGTTGATATCTATATAGATGATATCAGAAAAGAAATCAGTGAACTTAGACGCGAAGCTGATGAGAATAAGAAAACTGAAAATGCTCTCAGGAATGAACTTGAGGAAAAGAATAAGGAGACAGCTGACAGGATGAATGATTATTTTGAGAGATTCAAAGCACTTCAGGTTAAAACTGAAGAGAAGGATACGGTAGAAACTCAGGAGGAAAGCGCTGCTAGCAGCCTATCACTCAGTGGTTATATGGTTCCTCTTAAGGACATAAATGGGAATATCGTAGGAAATATGCCAGTTGAAATTGAGAGACGTAGATCCAATGGAATAGGTGGTCTTTTCGGACTTCTAGGTTTTAAGAAGAAGTCTCAGCAGAGTCTGGTTCGAATGGTTATCTCGGGTGAACTGAATAAGGATCAGCTGAGTCATATAGTTGGAGCTATGAAGAAGGGACTCAGTGAAGGGCAGCTTACGGATCTTATCGAGAGTAAGGTTCCTGCTGAGAAGATGCCTGAGATTATTGAGATAGCGATGCTTGAAAAGAGTATGGGCTATGCATACTAGAAGGGAGATGAAAATATGGCAGAAGAGATTCAGGAGGCGGTACAGATTATTCGTGTCGCTTACGATGGAATTGAGATAGCAATGAAAGCTGGTAGTGGCGGTATTAAAGCTATGCAGAAAATCTGTGGTGGTATAAAGGCCATGCAGAAAATCTTCGAGGTGCTGAGAGGATTGCTCGATTATGAGAAGTCACTTGGCAAGGTTAATATGAGAAAGCTTCTTATGAAGGGCGGAGATCTTCAGGTGCTGCAGTTTAAGTCTGAAGATATGAAGAAGGTTGAAAAACTTGCCAAGAAATACGGCATCCTCTATTCGGTTCTTCCCAATATCAATAAGGAAAAAGGACTTTCAGAGATTGTATTTCATTCAGAAGCAGTACCAAGAGTAAATATGATGCTTCAGAAGATGAAAAATGGTAAGGTGGCAACCTTCGATGAGTATCTTAAAGAAGGAAATGGAGAACAGATGGATAAACTTACTCAGTTTCTTGAAAAGGAGAAGCAGAAGGGAAACCTGACAGGCCACACTGCACAGGAGGAAATAGTTGATAATGCTATAGACAATCTGCTTGAGAAAGTTGGCAATTTCGCAACAGAAAAGCAGAGTGTCAGTGTGGATTCAGTAAAGGAGAACTTTTCTGTATCTCAGGACCAGGCTGAGAGTGTAATTAATAAGCTTTCTATAATGGGGCTTCTTGATCAGGCTGACAGAGATGGAAATCATAAGGTACTGATGGACAAGGATTCCTTCAATAATCGTATTCGCAGTTATCGTGGTATAGCTGACAGAATGAAGGCGGTATCATTATCCAAGAATGCCAGCATGATTGATATCACTATCAGTAAGACTCTCATAGTTGAGGAGAATCCTAATGCTATTAAGACGAGAGTTCCGGGAACCTGGGGTGATAATGCAAGGTATTTATGGATTTCCAAGGAAAATACCATGGAGATTCATGGTGGAAAAACGCTTCTGACATTCCTCGATAAGGATAAGGAGTATAAGCTCTATGATGAGTCAAACCATGTAGTGGAAAAGAAGAAGGGTGATGTGCTTCAGTCTACACATTATGACAGCGTAGAAATAGGTGTTCGTCAGAGGTATGAGAAGATGAAGCGTGATAAGGCAAAACGAGAAAAGCAGGTTGAGGATGCTCTTAATAAGTTAGCAGGAGAGAATAAGAAATCAAACTCAGCTCTTAAGGCTGTAACTATGAAACCAAAGTCAGGAAAGGGGAAGAAGAGATAAATGAAAACTACAAAGAGGAAACCATTCTGGCCGATGATAGGTCTCGGAGGATTCTTTGCCATATATCTCGGATATTTAGTAGGTGGTGCATGGGTGCCGGGGAGACGCTTTGATGAATTCATGGCAGTCTTCTCATATGTTCTTGAACATCCATTTGCTAACTATTTTAATGTGAATACCCCCAAGTGTGTAGTAGCGGTGACATTTGTTTATGCCATCGCTATTACTATGTATTATACGAGTCAGAGGAATCTGATGCCTGGGCGTGAGTTTGGCACTGCTAAATTTGCAAATATAAAACAGGTAGTACAAAAGCTAAAAGATCCAGATGTTGGTTTTAACAGAATCCTAAGTCAGAATGTAAGAATGAGTCTTAATACGAGACTGACAAAGCTAAATAATAATGTACTTATCATCGGTGGTTCCGGTGCAGGTAAAACATTTTTTGAGGTAAAGCCTAATCTGATGCAGATGCCTGAAAAGTGTTCATTCATATGTACTGATCCTAAGGGAGAGCTGCTTCGCTCATGTGGCGGTATGCTTAAGAAGAATGGTTATAATGTAAAGGTTATTAATCTCCTAGAGATGGATAAGTCGGACAGATATAATCCATTCGCTTATATTCGTCAGGAGACAGATGTAGTAAAGCTTATTACAAACCTTATTGCTAATACCACTCCTAAGGGAAGTAATCCATCGGATCCATTCTGGGAGAAGGCGGAAGGGCTTTTTCTTCAGGCGATATTCTACTATGTTTGGATGGAAATGAGACCTGAGGAGAGAAACTTCAAATCAGTACTTAAGCTGATCGGTGAGGCAAAGGTTAGTGAGAAGGGTGAACCTTCGAGACTGGATATCAGAATGCAGTATCTTTCAGATAACAATCCACTTGGAGAAAATCATCCGGCAGTAAAGCAGTACAATAAATGTATGCGAGGAGCTGGAGATACTGTAAGATCAATTATCATAAGTGCTAACTCAAGACTTGCGTTTCTGGAAAATCAGCAGGTGCTTGATATGCTTTCGCAAGATGATCTGAAGCTTGCGGAACTTGGTATCGGAGTAAATGGAGATGGTCAGACCAAGACAGCTCTTTTCTGTGTAATACCAGATAATGATAAGTCTTATAATTTTATAATAGGAATGCTCTACACACAGATATTCCAGGAACTGTATTATCAGGCAGACTTTAATTGCGGAGGAAGACTTCCTATCCATGTAACGTTTATGCTTGATGAGTTTAGTAATGTGGCACTTCCGGATGACTATTGTAGTCTGCTTTCTACAATGCGAAGCAGGGAAATTTCAAGTGTGATAATCATTCAGAACCTTGCTCAGATTAAAGCTCTTTTCAAGGATACCTGGGAAACGATTCCGGGCAACTGTGATACGCTTATCTACCTCGGTGGAAATGAGCAGAGCACGCATAAATATATATCTGAACTGCTTGGGAAAGCCACTATTGATAAGCGTACCAATGGAGAAACAAGAGGTCGTCAAGGCAGCTCTTCAAGGAACTATGATGTACTCGGAAGAGAACTTCTTACACCTGATGAGGCAAGAAAATTTGAGAATGAAAAGTGTCTTATATTTATACGAGGATTTGATCCTATTATGGATGAAAAGTATAAACCAATGGGACATCCGGCTTTCAGTCAGACCGCTGATGGAGGAGCAGAGCCTTATGTTCATACGCGGTGCAGCAATGCTACAGCGACTAAAGAATATGAGATTCTTACACCAGAGTCACTGAAATATTACGAAGGTCTTGCTGAAAAGGGTGAAAATGTATTTATAGATAAACTCAGTATGGATGAAATGACAATCCTCAGTGAAGTCGGAGTTCAGAGAAAGCTCATGAATAACGATGAGAAGGAAGCAAGGGCAAAGATGTACGAAGAGGTTGAATCCAGCCTTGAGTATGTTGATCCTGCTGCAGAGGAAGAAATCGTAGTCGATATGAATAAGGTGATGAAGGAAGAACAGGAAGCTGATAAGAAGGTTGATGCAAAGCTAATGGATAATTCTAAAACTAA
Organism: uncultured Lachnospiraceae bacterium; assembly: GCA_902774725.1. Classification (GTDB taxonomy): domain Bacteria; phylum Bacillota; class Clostridia; order Lachnospirales; family Lachnospiraceae; genus Eubacterium_Q. The sequence goes on along the minus strand of CACYJP010000035.1, from coordinate 11,533 downwards.
TCGAAAGAAGCGTAATGGGATTAATAAAAGAAATCAGCAGCTCAAGTATCCATCCGAAGCATTCAGTGATGAATCAAGATATAATGCAGATCGATTTGAAAAAGATCTGGCAGATAACAAGATAAGCGTTGATTCAGGAACTTCCGATTCGGGTTCGAATGCATCTGGTGGAAAAGCCAGAGTGATTCATAAGAATGTGGGCCCTGAAGCGACTCTTATCGGGGCTAAAAAGTCTGATGAAGCTGCAAAGAATAAAGAATCTGAGTCAGAGAGAAAGAGACGTATAGAGGAATATAATAAGCTTAGAACAGGAGACACACTTCCTGAGATTATCGGGAATGACACACTGGTTAGCAGAATAGGTCAGTGGCATTATTCAGAAGAGCAGAAAGCTGAGATGCATATGGCATTTGAAGTGGGAATGTCTTCAGAACTTATACTCGAATTCTTTTATCCTGATATGCCAGTAGTTGCTATGAGAAAGATAATAAATGGGTATAAGAATACAGATGGTAAAAAGAGACAAAATAAATAGTGTTACTTAAAGATTTGATTGATACTACAACCGGGAGACGTCCCGTTTTTATAGATGAATAAATCTTCGATGAGTAAAAATTATCGGAGTCAGGACAGAACACCTGAAGACTTTATGACAAGCATAGAGATTGCGAGAAAAGCCATATAGTCCGAAGGTGTTCTTTTTCTGTTATCAGATACAGCGAAATAATATTTTTCAAATGATAAGGAGAAAGAAAATGAAGAATAAGAATAGGTTTTTTAAGAATATGAAGACAAAAGTTGTTTCACTCGCGGCTGCAGCTGCTGTAATCCCGACAATGCTTCCAAGTGTAGTATATGCGGCAGGAGATACTTCTTCTGTAACTGCACCACTGGACAGCCTTAAGACACTTGTTATCGCCATAATCGGTGCTGTAGGTGTGATCATTCTTGCAAAGAATGTAATGGAGTTTGCTCAGGCTTATCAGCAGCAGGATTCTTCCACAATGAACTCTGCACTTAAGGGTATAGTGGCTGGGATCATGATGGCAGGTATATCAACTGTACTTTCCTTCCTTGGATATTAGACTTCTGTCGAATTTTCCGACAAAAGTATGACGAAGGGAGTGAAGATAAATGGATATATTCAAACTTGGAGATAAGATCCTTGCACTTCTTGAGATGGTATTTGGCTTTTGGAATAACCAGGTAAGCCTTGTATTTGCAATGCTGGGACAGTCACCTACGGCTTTTAAGGGTGGCGGTCCCTGGGCTGCCATAGAGAAAATCAATCCACTGTTTGTTGCAGTTGGTTCATCTTTGGTGGTTCTGTTTTTCGTAATCGGCTTTTGCGCTGAGAGTGTAGATATAAAAGAGGATATGAGATTCGAAACAATTCTCAGAATGCTTATTAGAGTGGGAATAGCCGAATGGCTTGTAACCAATAATGTAACGATAATGAAAGCGTTCTTTACAACTATAGGAAATATAGTCAATTCGATGTCAGCCGGTAGTGTATCGGAACTAAAAATCGATAGTGCTCAGGCAGATATAATAAAGGATCTCGGCTTTGGAGAGAGTCTTGTGATGCTGATACTTACAGCCCTGCTCTCAATAGTGATCATAATATGCGGATTCTTTATCATATACACAGTATACTTCAGATTCCTCAAGCTTCTGGTGATAGTTCCTCTTGGTTCTATCGCCTTTTCAACTCTTGGAGGAAACAGAACAGTAGCAAATACGGCAGCAACTTATGCAAAGCATTTCCTGGCGGTAACATTTGAGGCTGTCACAATGGCTATAGCGATAGTGGTTTGTAATGCATTTATCAATGCGGGACTACCTACATTTACCGGAAGTTATTCGGACTGGGCTAAAACCCTTATATACCTGTGCGAGATGACATTTTCCATAGCAATGACTGTGGGATTTGTAAGAGGGGCTCAGAACCTAACAAGCAAAGTGTTTGGATTGTAAGGAGGAAAAACATATGCAGAATTTATTTGAGATTAAGGACTGGTTTGGCGAGACACTGAATGTATCTCTGGAAATTAACCAGTACATGAATAATGACAACATTTATATCGGGCTTAGTCTTCCGAATGAAGAAGATGAGTTTTATGGAGATGTGACAGTTAATCTGTCGAATGAGCTGCCACCATACTGTGGTTATCTGGATGTGGACGGTATTCCAAGTATAGAGGATTTTATCAAGGATAATAAGCTTGGCGAGGATACCGGTCTTAAGAAGCAGAGTGGATTCGTAGAATATCCGCTTTATATTTTCAATCCAGAGAAACTTAGAGAGATATGTCCGAATCAGACCGAGAGGTATGAAAAGGATATGAGAGCAAAGGGTAAGCTCACAGATGCTGAGATGAATATCCTGACAGATAGGAAGGTGAGACCATGATTATAGAAATTAATAAGGATATAGATAAATACCAGGAGAGTATAGTTCTTGGTCTTACCGCAAGGCAGCTTATATTTTCTATTGCCAGCATTATAGTTGGCGGTGGTATTGTTCTCCTTCTCTATAAGTATATAGGACTTACAGGGGCTGCATATGTTGCAGTTCCCTGTATAGCACCTATAGCACTTGAGGGGTTTTATTCTTACAACGGAATGAGCTTTATGCAGTACTGGATGAGAAAGATACATTTCATGATTGGCAACAGAACACTGACCTATATCTCAACAGAGAGTGAGTCTGAAATCCAGAAGTATAAGCTTCAGGAGAATAACACAAAGTCTAAGAAGGGCAAAAAAGAGACAAATGAAGTAAATGAAGATACTAAATCAGAAGTTAGTAACAATAGCAATAAGGAGGAGTTTGAAGCTATGAAGAATAAGATGAAGAAGACTATTATTGGAACTATTATCGGTGTAGTGCTCGCTGTGATCGGTGCAGTGGCATACAAGTATTTCAGAGGGTAACTAAAGATAATATACCCACGGGTGGATGAGGTGGGCATTAACAGGAGGAAATAAAAATGGGAATATTAAAAGATGGCTTTAAGGAGTTGAAGAAGGCCAGTGAGCCTCTTTACAGAAGTCCTAAGTCGATACAGGAAACAATAGAGATTATGGCAGTAGCAGAGAATGGAATCTTTGAGGTATCGAAGAATCATTTTTCTAAGAGCTATAAGTTTCAGGATATAAACTATACTACTGCTACAGAGAATGAGCAGATAGGAATCTTTGAGAGATACTGCAAGTTTCTTAATTCTCTGGACTGTAATTTTAAGATAACAGTCAATAATAAGAATAAGAACATGATGGCGCTTAGGGAGTATGTACTGCTTCCGTATACTGGAGATGTCTTCGATAAGTTCAGAAAGATTTATAATGATATTATTGAAGAAAAAATCATAGAGGGAAGACAGGGAATAGAGCAGGAAAGATATCTGACTCTCACAATCGAGAGAAAGAATTTTGAGGAAGCTAAGGCTCAGTTTGCAACCCTGGAAGCAACGATCCATAAAGCATTTATAGAGCTTGGTGCTGAGATAGTACCTCTTACAGGAAATGAGAGACTCAAGGTGCTACATGACTTCTATCATCTGGGAGATGAAGAGTCATTTGACTTTGATATCAAGTCAGCTAAGAAGGTAGGTGCTGATTTTAAGAATGATCTCTGTAATGGAATGCTGAAGTTCTTTCCAGATCATTTTGAAGATGAAAGTAAGTTCTGCAGGGCGCTCTTCATAAAGAAGTATCCAAGCAGCCTTTCTGATAGGTTCATAAATGAAATTACATCACTTCCGGTTCATTCTATAACAAGTATTGATGTGGTTCCGGTTCCGAAGGACCTGACAACTAAAACGCTTCAGAAAAAGTATCTTGGCATTGAATCGGATATAATAAAGCAGCAGAGAGTTCGTAACAGAAATAACGACTTCTCCACTGAAATATCCTATGCTAAGAGAACAGAGAAGAAGGAGATTGAGGAAATCATGGATGATGTCAGAGAGAATGACCAGTGCCTTTTCTATGTGGCAGTTACAATCATCCTTATGGCAGAGTCTAAAGAAGAACTTGAGAGTATGACCGAAACGGTAGAAACCATTGGTAAGCGTAACAGCTGCACCATAGAAACACACTTCCTAAAACAGAGGGAAGCTCTTAATACGGCACTTCCGATAGGCGTAAGACAGGTAGAGACAATGAGAACAATGCTGACTCAGAGTCTGGCTGTGCTTATGCCTTTTAACGTTCAGGAGCTGAATGATAATGGTGGTAATTATTACGGCATAAACCAGATAAGCAAGAACATAAATGTGGGAGATAGAAAGAAGCTTATAAATGGAAATGGCTTTGTGTTCGGAGTTCCCGGTTCTGGTAAATCATTCTTCTGTAAGATGGAAATGGGATCAGTTTTCCTTCAGGGAGAAGATGAGATAATAATAATAGATCCAATGAATGAGTACTTCGACATAGCATATACTTACGGTGGAACCGTAGTGAATATGTCGACATACACAGATAACTACGTGAATCCGCTTTCGATGGATGTCTGGAATCTGGATGTAAACGATACTAAGGGCTGGATCCGTGAAAAGGGTGAATTCATGCTTGGCCTTTGTGAACAGTGTATAGGTGACAGTCTTAACTCAAGGCAGAAGTCCATCATAGATAGATGTGTCAGAAAGCTTTATACAGATATAGCAAAGCTGCCGGTAGATGAAAGGTATATTCCAATCATGGAAGACTTCTATGATCTGCTCCTTATTCAGTCAGAAGAAGAGGCAAAGGATATAGCACTTTCACTTGAGCTTTTTGTAAGAGGTTCTCTTAATATCTTTAATCATCAGACTAATGTTGATGTAGATAACAGACTTACTGTTTATGGTATCAGAGATCTGGGAACAGAGCTTAGTCCGATAACTATGCTGGTAATGATGGAATCAATTCAGCAGAGGATTGTTGAGAATGGTCGTAGAGGAAAAGCAACATGGCTCTATATTGACGAAATACATGTGCTTCTTAATTCTGAATATTCTGCTAAGTATTTACAGCAACTTTGGAAGAAAGTAAGAAAGCAAGGTGGCCTCTGTACTGGAATTACACAGAACGTCGTCGATCTGCTTCAGAACTACACGGTTACAACAATGCTTGCTAATTCAGAGTTTGTAGCACTTCTGAAGCAGGCAAATACAGATAGTGCAAAGATAGCTGATGTAGTCGGAATATCTCCGGCACAGCTCAGATATGTAACCAATACCGCGTCCGGTATGGGACTTATCAAATGTGGAAATGTAGTTATACCATTTGATAATCAGATAAGTAAGGATACAGATCTATATAAGCTTTATAATACCAATATCCATGAGAAGATAGCAGAGCAGAAAGCGAGAGAAGAGGTTGAAGACTTTCAGGAGGATGAAGGGAAGACATATAAGCCGCAGAAGAAAGTGGCTCCAGAACCTACCGTTTGTGAAGTGGGAAAAGAGAAATCAGAGCAGGCTGCTAAACCGATTAAGAAGCGTTCCATGGGTACTTTCGTAGGATAAGTGTGATGAGCTGCCAGTTTTTCGTATGAAAAGTGTGATTGGGATTATCAATTTTATGCTGATAATTCCATTTACAGCAGCTTTATTACCATTCGCAACAGATTTCCTATATAGGATTCATAGTTGTTGTAATATCCAATCATCAGATAAAACATAGCGAACAAATCGCAGAAATAAATATTAAATAGATGGAGGATATGACAATGAATAATTCAAAGAAGGAAACAATCAGTACAGGAAAGAAGGCAATATTTATAATCTCAGCTATTATAGCTATCGCAGCTGCATTTGGATTAATATATGGAATAGTAAGAGCAAACAGCATGATAATCTTTCAGGCTTCATCGCTTGCAGCAATTGATACAAGTATAATCTGTTTGAATTTCAGAAATATTAAGAAAGAGAAGCTAAAAAGAATTAAGCTATAGAAAAATAGATATAATCAAATAGTGAAGGTAACGATTCGCCGTTATGGATTAACGATAATCCATAGCGGCATTTTTATTGCCTGGAAGGAGGTGGTTAAGCTGGACATAAAGAAGATAGATGATAAGCCCATGGTGATTCATACGAAAAAGAAATCAAAGCTTCATATCCATGAGTCAAAAGAAGGTACAATTAAAGGTAAGAATGTCTATATGAGACAGAAGGTGGACGATGTTCAAGGAAACAGTAAACCGGTACATTCTAATTCGTATGACAGAGGAAATAATAGAAGAAGGTTCCAAGGGATCAAGGATAGATTTGAAGCTCAGAATACTTCTATAAAAATCAAGGATTCCAGCCTTCATATAAGAGGTACAGGAAATGTATCTTCTATAAAGGGACTCGGTGAGCTTGGTGCAAATGCTATGGCTGATCAGATAGAAGGTGGAAATGAAATCCGCGATGCTGCATATATAGCACATACGATTCTGACTCCAGCTGAAGATGTGACTAAAGCAAGTTTCAAGTATTCGAAAGAAGCCATGGAAAAAGCCAGCCGTGAGTTTATCCGAAGGAAGATAAAAAAACAGGATATCAGTAAGAAACTAGCAAAGGATAGAATTAAGAGAATTGCTAAAAAGACAGCCAAGAAAACTGCTTCTGATGCAGCCAAGGAAACATCAAAGGAATTAGCCAAGGAAACAGCTAAAGTTTCTGCTCAGATTGCTGCTGAAGCAACAGCCGAGGTGGCGGCTGAAGTTGCAACTGAAACAGCAGGAGCAGCTGTCGGAACAGCAGCTGGACCAGAGGGAACGCTTATCGGATGGGCTGCCGGAAAAAAGATTGGGAAAGAAGTAGGAAATGAAGTTGGAAGAACGATTGAAAAAGCGGATGCAAAAGCAACAATCCGTCTCAGAAAACTGAGATGGTTCATAGATAAAATGAAGGCTCAGGAAGAGCAAAAAGATAGTATAGGGAAAATGATAAGGGATGTGATGATTACAGAACTTATCATGAAGATTAAGACAGCACGAAAGGGAATGATACTCTCTGCCGTGCTTATTTTATTTATGGTAATAGCTGTTGCATCTCCAATTGTTGCATCTTTAGGGATTATATATAATTCTCCGCTTGCAATATTCTTTCCTTCTCCTGATACAGAGTATGAAGATATAAGAACGGTTCTCAGCTCTTACTATATGGAGTTCAATCAGAATATCATTTCACTCGAAGAAGGCGGAAATACAGTGACTTATCAGAATACTCAGAATGGAGCACCAGTATCAAATTATAACGATACCCTAATGGTTTATATGGTCCTCTATAGTGATGGTGAAGCTGGGTATGTGATGGATGATGAGGGAAAGAAAAATCTAAAAAAGATATTTGATGAGATGAACTATATCGATGATTCCAGTACGACTACAGAGAAGACTTGCGGAGACAGTATTGGAATGGTCTGGGCGACAGCCTACTGTCCATGCTCCATCTGCTGCGGACCTTATGCAAATGGAATTACAGCATCGGGAAAGAAGGCGACTGCAAAGCATACCATAGCTGTTGATGCCTATAATCCGATAGTCCCTATGGGAACAAAGGTCATCATAGAAGGCGTTGAGTACACGGTGGAGGATACCGGAGATCTGAATCATTATGGAAATGATTTTGACATCTTCTATGCAAAGCATGATGACTGTCTCCAGTGGGGGCGCAAGCATGTAGAAGCATTTCTTGCTGAAGGAAATACAAACACGGTAACAGTAACTACTTCAGGAACTACAGTCCACAACTTGACTTATAAGGATTATATCAATAAAAAAACTCTGAATGAGGATCAGGAAAAAATGCTTACTGATATGATGGATTCAGATCTTTGGGATGAATATTATTCCGGAGCTGCCGGAGAGGCTGTGGCTAAACTCGCTCTTACAAAGATTGGATGTAAATATGATCAGGATAAGCGTATGGAGGAAGGCTATTACGACTGCAGTTCATTGGTATATCGACTTTATAAAGAAGTTGGAATCGAGCTTCCATATGTTGCAGATACCCAAGGCTATTACTGCTTTGAAAATGCAATGTTGGTAAATAAGGAAGATTTGAAACCTGGAGACTTGATCTTTTATTCGTATGAAGAAAATGGATGCTTTAGAAATATATCCCATGTAGCGATTTATGTGGGAAATGGAATGATGGTTCATGCGGCAGGTAAGTCTCGTGGAGTTGTACTTGATCCGCTGAGAGATGGCAATGTTGTATTCTATGCGCGACCTTATAAGTGATGCGAAAAGGGGCAATATTATAGCATAGATAGCTGTTTGAAAATCAATTATGTATCTAAACTGCAGTAATTTGTACTTTTCCTGCAAGAAAATGTAAAGAACCATAACTTTGTAATATATCACTTAATTTATCAGAACGATTAAAAATGTGGTTAAAAGCCCCCTTATATGCGTCTAAACATGAAAAAATGTGATGAACTTTGCTGTGAGCGAAATTAATAAGAAATGGAGGAATCAGGATGTGGAGACGTGACAGAAAAAATAAACAGGTAGATTTATCAGACCTGAATCCTGTGAGATACAAGAAGGAAGATAGGAAGCCATATAACAAGATATCAGTGAGTGCTAGGGACAGGCAGCCAAGAAAAAAGAAAAGAATAAACTGGTCATTTGTAATAGCACTGATTATCGCTGGTATAGCATTTGTCATGTATCCCGAATTCCTGAGATACACAGGCGAAAAAGAAGCCGAGAAACTGATGCAGGGCTTCGAAGATGAACTGGAGGATGAAAATGAAGAAGAGATGGATGTGGAAGAGGAGAAGACGGAAGAGCCGTCCTCCTTGTCACAGGAGGATGCCGATGCACTTTCTAAAGCGGAAGTCATCGGCATTATTAAGATAGAGGCTATTGATATTAAGTATCCGGTAATGGAAGGAACCGATGAAGATGTTCTCTGTAAAGGAATAGGACATCTTCCGGAGACAGCCGGAATCGGAGAAAAAGGTAACTGTGTACTTTGCGGACATAATGGTTCGAGAAGAGGCACTTTTTTTACACCATTAAATACTGTTCAGATAGGAGATAAGGTGGAGATTATAGATAAAAAGGGTAAGAGTCACATCTATAAGATAGTGAATACCAAAGTTGTAGAACCAAGAGATAACTCCATAAAGAATACTGACGGAACTGAGAAGCTGACTCTCTTTACCTGTGCATATAGTGGGACGAAGCGATTTGTGTGTGTGTGTGTGCCTGAAGCATACAGTTCCGAAGGGAATAAAAATATAGAAAATGAGGTAAAAGACTATGAATTATATGATTAAGATTAATGTTGTTAAGACAACTAATGAGGAAACAAAGGTTAAGGCTTTTGCAAATGTGGTATTTGGTAATAGTTTTAAGATTACCAATATTTCCATAATTGAGAATTCAAAGAATGGAGAACTCTTTGTAAGCATGCCGAGATATCGTAGCAGTGAGCTTGGAGAGGATGGACAGCCTGTCTATAAAGATGTCTGCAATCCTATTACAAAGGAGTTCCGAGAGGAGCTTTATACGAATATTCTTACGACATATGAAAAGACTATCAAGGATAATGTTGCGGTGATGACTATTGGGGAGACAGATAAGGTGGTAGAACCAAAGTATTCTGTCAGAATGCATCCTCTTGATAAGGAGGGTAGCAATGTAAAGGCAGTTGGTCAGATCTATATTGAGGATAGCTTCATCATCAATAATATAAATGTCATCGAAGGAAAGAAGGGCCTCTTTGTAACAATGCCATCCTATAAGACCAAGAAGGTTGATGAGGAAGGTAAGGCAGTTTATCAGGATATTTGTTATCCGGTAACAAAGGATTTTAGAGATAAGCTTTTTGCTTCCATACTTGATGGGTATGCTGCAGAGAAAGATAAAGCTGCACCTGAAGTGGAAAAGAATCTGGAGACAGAACTCCCTTTTAAGGGTAAGGATGAAACTAAAGAGGAAACGAAGGATGAGGAAAAATCTGATAAAGCTCAGGAAGAGAAAACTCCAACAAAGAAGGGGAAGAAAAAGTGATAGAGGCTGAAGTGCCTATACATATTTGGCTGCCATGTATCTGGAATGGTATGTGGCAGCCATTTTAAATGGAGGTAACTGATAAATGGAAGAAATAGTACAGATTTCAACAGATAAAAATGTAATCGAACTGATTGAGCTTCTGAAGAAAAATCAGATGGAGCGTGAGGCTGCAAATATAGTTGATCTTATATCATATATTGATGTTCTCCAGGACAAGCTTGAAACAATGAACAATCAACTGGATGAAATGCGTAAAGAGGTTAAATATGTTAGAGAATCCCAGGATAACACCATCGAGGCAAAGATGAATCGCGCTGAAGTTGCTATTGAGGATGGGCTTAACAGACTTGGTTCATATATGATCGAACAGACTCAGCTTCGCGTTGACGGACTGAAGAATAGCCTTAAAGCAACTAAGAATTATATAGTTGGAAAGTCAAAAGAAATAGTATCTGATTTTCAGAAGATAGGAAAAAAGGCGCTCTTCAAGGTGTCAGAGCTTCTTAGAGTGAGACATGTTCTTGATGGAATGAGAAACAGTGTTGAGATTGGAATACAGGAGACCAATGATATTATCACCCGTATAGATAACTTTGGAAGAGATATGAGAGAAGCTAAGCAGACTATAAAGGAAGCTCAAAGCGAGAAAAGGAATGCTTTCAGATCTCTTCTTGGAAAAGAAGAAAAAGAAGTTGATATGACTAATAAGAAAAAACTGTTTTCCAAGACGGAGGTTGCTAAGAAACCTTGGCGCTGGCAACGAGGCGTTTATGAAAGCATTAAACTTTTTCTGGATTCATCCATTGATAAACTGAATAGTCTTGAAACGGCAGTCAGAGACAGCATGTCAAAGGAACCGGATTATGAAGTGGATGAGAGAATATTTAATGATGATGATAAAACTCTGCTTCCTGTTGTGGCTGAGCAGGAGCATAAGTATGGAGCAGATGCCTTCGAGGATTATATGAGGACTGAAGGTATGAAAGAGCCGGTAATCGATGTGACAACACCAAAACCACCGAAGAGATAAAATATATTTGGTGGTTTATGGGGATATGACCATGAGATTTTTTGATTCGATATTCTTTTAAGTTATAAACAGGTAGTCCGTAGTGTAATAACTATGGATTACCTGTTTTTTGTTTAAAAGTATTCTGCCATTATTTCGTTAAGTTTATTTAGGGCAACCTGGTGCTCTTCAGCAGGTTTAGGCTTTTTATTAAATTCATCGAGATTATCAAAAGGGGTATAATCACAGTATTGTTCGAGTTTCATATCCCATAAACTGCAAAAGTCAGAAATAATTAGGTTTTCGAGCTTACTATATATATCAAGATTGTGTAATATTATATATTCCTGTTGCAGTACAATTTCAACCTGATGAAGCTTATTACTTGCTAACCAATAAATCTCATTTTTTATATATTCTTTTGAATAACCCTGTTCTTCTAAATCTTGCCAATACATGGCATATCCGGATGTAACATCATAATCGTCCAGATATATTATTGCTGCATCATATATTCT
>CACYJP010000034.1 GCA_902774725.1 uncultured Lachnospiraceae bacterium | reverse complement strand
GGATTCTGCTTGTAGAATTATCTCATTTGGTGTGAAGAAGAAAGTTGAGTATGGTGGCATCTACACATATGTGATGCTTAAGGATAAAGTCACAAATGGGGTAAGGGATAATCTCTTCAGACATAATAGATATGGAGATGATCAGATTATGTTGAATGAGCCCGGTGTTATCGCCACATATTTAACTAATGAAAAAAAAGATAATGAAACACAAAAAATATGATAGAATAAGTATAGTAAAAAAAAGGAGAGAATTATTATGACTCATAAGACAAAGAGATTAGCGAAGCGTACCCTATTGAGTTTCGCTATGGTGCTTGTACTTACATTTGTGATGGGTATAACATCATGGGCGGCAGAAGACAAAGAAATCGGAGAAGGTGTCACTTACACAATCGGCGACACCATAGTTGTGCCAGCAGGTAAAGACATTTATATTATTTGGGATGATAGTACTGATGATCCGACTAAGATTAATCCTAAAAGCTATACAATTGGAGATGCGACTTTTGACGCGCCTGAAGACGAAGGTGATGTCGGACAGTTTGTGATCAATCTAAACGATCCGAATGATGATGACTATTTGGCTCTGGGAGCCGAGATGGATCTGACAGGTACCGAGACGGTAACAGGCATTAAGTGCATCAAAGGAGACGGAACGGAAGAACATCCGTATGAATTTACTCTTTTGTTCAAAAAAAGTGGTGACGAGGATGAACCTGTTTCATATCTGACATGGGACGAGACTGAAAAGAAGCTTGTTGAAAAGACCTGTACAGATTACAGTCTTTTCAAGGGCGAATCGTCAGAAGACCCCTATATAGAATATGGCCAAAAAGACATGGAGAGCTGGTATGTAGTTGATGGGGAGGTAACCTTAGATAATACTGTAATGACAGAGGGTGATCTGCACCTGATCCTGAAAGACGGATCCAAACTCACTGCCGATGGACTAACTGCTTACACCGGTAATCTGACCATATATTCACAGAGCACAGGAGATGATGCAGGAATAATAAGCTTAAATAATCAGTGTCTTTGCGGAATGGGTGACAATGATATAACAATAAACGGCGGAAAGATCATAAATACATGCGGGGTTTCAATCCAGGCATTTAAGGATAGATATAAAGGTAATCTGAACATCAACGGCGGTGAAATAACGGTGGATTGCAACGCTGAATACGGCTTTGATATCAGGCATAATGTTACGATCAATGGAGGAAAAATCACTATTTCAGACGCAAAAAATTACGGCATATATGCAGGATATGATACTGCTATGTCGTCTGGTATTGGAAGTGTTGTAATTAACGATGGTGTTATCAATGTTGAAAGTTTCTTCGGTGGTGCAGGAATATACGCCGGAAGTGATGTCGAGATCAACGGTGGAATTATCAATGCAAGATGTCTCGAAAATGGCGCGGGAATCAGAGCCGGAGCCGATTTTGTAATCAAAGGTGGAACAGTCACAGCTGTTGGTGAAGGTACAAGTAAAGGATCCAGTGGTATATATGTTGGAGGAAGTGGTAGTGAGATAATAATTGACGAAAGCATGCTTGTTATGGCCGGAGATGATGAAACGTCAGCAAGGGATGTTACTGATCAATACAAGGGCAAGTATGCAAAGAGGCTTGTAGAAGAATGGGTGAAGATCGGAACAGCAAAGAGTAATGAGGTTACATTTAAGGTAGTTAATGGCTCATGGGATGATGGAACTTCGGACGACAAAACTGTAAAACTAAAAGGATTTGCAGATGATGATCTTAAGCTTTCTGAAGATCTTATACCTGAAGTTGGCAGCAAGCCGGATGATACCTACAAGGCCGGTTCCTGGGATGTGGTTCCGAGCACCGAAACCATAGTCTCAGAGGATGTGACCTATACATACACCTATGTACAGGATGATTCGGATAAGAAGGACGATTCGGATAAGAAGGATGATGACAAGAAAGAAGACGAGAAAGACGACAAGAAGGATGCATCCAAATACAGCAATGAATGGGTAGACGGCAAGTGGTACGATGCTGACGGAAAGCAGACTTACAAAGCTACACTCAGCTGGAAGAATGATGCTAAAGGCTGGTGGGTAGAAGATACATCAGGCTGGTATGCAAAGAATGAGTGGGTGAAGATTGACGGCAAATGGTATTTCTTCTGTGCTGATGGATATATGGATTACAGTGAATACCGTGATGGCTGTTGGCTCGGAGCTGATGGTGCATGGGTAGAAGAATTCAAGGGCGGCCATTGGATGCAGGATAGTAAAGGCTGGTGGTACGAAGATGAGTCAGGCTGGTATCCAAAGAGTCAGTGGTTGTGGATTGATGGTTCATGTTATTACTTCGGTATCGATGGATACATCTATACAAATCGATATGTTGACGGAAGCTGGGTAGGAGCTGACGGTGCATGGATTAAATAAATATGATACCTTATAAATAATAGTCCTGTAAGCATTTTGGGTTCATCTCAATAGTTTTGTTTACGGGACTATTTTTTTGTGTTTTTTGTTGATTGATTAAAGCTATTAATTGATATGAATCATGGTAAATGAGGATATAAATCATGGTAAATGAGGGTGGACAGAAAAAGGATAATCATAGATAATATATCTATCAATTCTGGATGGAGAAGGTATTATGGTTTTAGAATGGGATAAATATGAATCGCTTGCAAGACAGGCTGTAGGAGAGGGCGTGGTACTCCTTAAAAATGAAGGAGATGTTCTTCCGATTAAGAAGAACGCTAAGCTCTCTATTTTTGGGCGTATGCAGAATAGATATTATAAGAGCGGAACAGGCTCAGGTGGCATGGTAAATGTACCAAAGGTCTGGAGTATAGTAGAGGGGCTTAAAGCCGAAGGAATCAGTCTGAGCGAGGAACTTCTCAGAATATATGCTCAGTTTGAGGAGGAGCATCCATTTGATCCGGGAGTGGGCTTTGGAAATGAACCATGGTCTCAGCTTGAAATGGAGGTTTCTGAGGAACTCGTAAAAAAGGAAAGTGAAGAGTCGGATATTGCTCTTGTTATTATTGGACGTACTGCCGGAGAGGAACAGGATTATATCAATGAGAGAGGCGCATACAAGCTCTCCGAAATAGAATCAGATCTGCTGAGAAAAGTCAGAGCTGCTTTTGACAAGGTTGTTCTTGTTATGAATGTAAGTGCCATACTTGATATGAAGGAGATAGAAGAGATATCTCCGAATGCCATACTATATGCATGGCAGGGAGGCGAGGTTGGTGCTCTCGGATGTGTTGACGTCCTTATTGGAAATGTTTGTCCGAGCGGTCGTTTGACTGACTCCATTATCCGTAATATAGAGGATGCATCTGCATTTGGCCATTTCGGTGATACTGTAAGAAACTTTTATGAAGAGGACATTTATGTAGGTTATCGTTATTACGAAACCTTTAATAAGGATGCTGTTATGTATCCGTTTGGTTTTGGATTATCTTATACAAGCTTTGAGATAACTCCAGGAAGTGTAAACTCAGAAACTAATGGCTCAATTAGTGTATCTGCGGAGGTTAAGAATACAGGATCAGTAGCCGGAAAAGAGGTAGTTCAGTTCTATGTATCAAAGCCACAGGGTAGGCTTGGACAACCGGCACTCAGCCTTGTAGGATTCCAAAAGACTGAGATACTGAAGCCGGGTGAGAGCTGTCACCTCCGGGTAGAAATCGATCCTTATACATTTGCTTCATATGATGATTCCGGAGTTACAGGCTTTGAGGCAAGCTATGTATTAGAAGAGGGTGACTACATATTCTATGTCGGACAAAGTGTAAGAGACATAAAGGAAGCGGGAAGCTTTGCACAGGAAGAAACGGTTTTGGTTAAGAAGCTCAGTCATCAGATGGTTCCGAATGTAAGCTTTGATAGAATCAAACCGCTGAGAGATGAAGGCTCAGATAATATATATTCAATCGGTAAAGAAGAGGTAAAAGCAATTCCTTTTTCTGATATAGATGAGGCTATGGCTGATAAGCCTGAGGCAAAGGAGTATACAGGTGACAGAGGAATTAAGCTTAAATGTGTACGAGATGGAAAAGCATCTATGGATGATTTCCTGGCACAGCTTTCAGATGAGGACCTGTCTGTGATCATACGCGGAGAGGGAATGGGAAGTCCGAAGGTAACTCCCGGCACGGCTGCTGCTTTTGGTGGCCTCAGCCCAAGTCTTAAGAGCTTTGGCATTCCAGCAGGCTGCTGCTCGGATGGTCCAAGTGGAATGAGACTTGATTCGGGCTTTAGAGCATTTAGCCTTCCTAGCGGAACACTTCTTGCCTGCACATGGAATGAAGAGCTGAATACCAGTCTATATAGTATGCTTGGAATGGAAATGAATAAGAATGATGTTGATTTTCTGCTCGGTCCGGGTATGAATATCCATCGTTTCCCGCTTAACGGCAGGAATTTTGAATACTTCAGTGAGGATCCGCTTGTGACAGGTAAGATGGCTGCTGCTCAGATCAGAGGACTGAAAAAGAGTGGTGTGTCAGGAACTCTTAAGCATTTCTGTGGAAATAATCAGGAGACCTGCAGACATACAGAAGAAAATGTGATATCAGAGAGAGCTCTGAGAGAGATATATCTGAAGGGCTTTGAGATTGCAGTAACGGAAGCCGGTGCGGACTCTGTAATGACAACATACGGGCCGGTGAATGGAAGCTGGACGAACTCACGCCATGATCTGAATACAAATATTCTCAGAAAAGAGTGGGGCTTCAAGGGCATAGTAATGACAGACTGGTGGTCCAATATCGGTGATGTTGGAGGCGTGGTTGATAAAACATCATTTTCAAGACTTGTTCTCGCACAAAATGATTTTTACGCTGTGTGCCCTGATGCATCAGTTAATTCTATGGGTGATGATACTCTTGATGCTTTAAGTAAAGGCATAATTACAAGAGGTCAGCTTGTCAGAGCAGCAGGAAACATCTGTCAGGTTCTGATGAATACAAATGCCATGAAGAGACTTTGCGGTGAAGATTACAAGGTAGAGGTGATCGGGTTCACAGACGAACTCGAGAGTGATGATTTATCCGATGTTGAATATTTTGAGATAGAAGACGGAACAGTTCTGGATCTTTCACAGGTTGATACTACTAAGGGGGCAGTTTACTTCCTTGGCTTTGATGTAAAGCAGAGAGGCTGTTACTATATAGATATGATCGGACACTCCGATCTGTCAGAGCTCTCCCAGATACCTGTGGGCGTATTCTTCCAGGGGGTTCCTTGCGGAAGCTTCACTTTTCATGGTGGGGGCGAAGAGCTGAGTATCCGCAGAAAGATTTACTTCCACTCAAAGTACGGTGTGATGCGTCTCAAGTTTATGAATGGCGGGCTGGAACTAAAAGAGCTCAAGTTTACATTTGAAAGAATACCAAAAGAAGATGAACCTTGGGAGAATTTTGATGAGTATATCTGTTAAACAAGTGAGAATATTGCAGAAATAAATGCAGAAATAAGTGGCAAAAATAAATGGCAGGAATAAGTGGCAAAAATAAATGGCAGAAATAAATGGCAGGAAGGGGTTATTATATGAAATATACAAAGCTTGGTAATTCAGACCTAAATGTTTCACGCATCTGTATGGGATGCATGGGATTTGGTGACGCGGGAAAAGGACAGCACAGCTGGACGCTTGATGAGGAACACTCAAGGGAAATCATAAAGAGAGGCCTTGACCTGGGAGTGAATTTCTATGATACGGCGATAGCTTATCAGAGTGGAACCAGTGAGCAGTATGTCGGACGTGCCCTTAAGGCTTTGGCAAAGCGTGAAGATGTAGTCGTAGCAACGAAATTCCTTCCTAGAACACAGGAAGAGATTGAAGTCGGAATATCCGGTCAAAAGCATATAGAGAATATGATCAATGCAAGTCTTCAGAATCTCGGAATGGACTATGTAGATCTGTATATCTATCATATGTGGGACTGGAATACAGACATCTATGACATCATGGATGGATTAAACCGCGTCGTGAAAGCAGGAAAGGCGAGATATATAGGAATATCAAACTGCTTTGCATGGCAGATCGCAAAGGCTAATGCTCTTGCAGAAAAAGAGGGCTTTGCCAAGTTTGTTTCAATTCAGGGACATTACAATCTGATCTTCCGTGAGGAAGAACGTGAAATGGTACCATATTGCGAGGAAGAGAATATAGCTCTGACTCCTTATAGTGCACTGGCAAGCGGAAGACTTTCGAGAAAGCCGGGCGAAGGAGACACCAAGCGTGCTGCAGAGGATAAATTTGCAAAGTTTAAATATGATGCTACAGCAGAGCAGGATAATGTGATCATCAGTCGTGTAGCAGAGCTTGCTGAGAAGCATGAGGTAACCATGACAGAGGTATCTCTTGCATGGCTTCTTACAAAGGTAACATCACCGGTAGTTGGAGCAACCAAGCTTCACCATATAGAGGGAGCGGCTAAAGCTCTGGAGCTAGAACTTTCAGAAGAAGAGATAAAATACTTAGAAGAACCATATGTACCGCATATGCTCGCGGGAGTTATGGCTCAGAATAAGAGAGAAAAAGATCAGGCATAGGACATATAGATTAAATGAATAATATTGATGCGGAAATATATAGAGAGTTTACATGTAAAGCTGATAAGTGTAAGCATACCTGCTGCAGGGGCTGGGAAATTGATATAGATGATGACACTCTCGATTATTACAATGGCTTAGATACAGAGCTGGGGAATGAAATAAGAAATAATATATCCGGATGTGGTCAAGAGGACGAGAGTGCAAGTTTTATGTTAACCACTGATGAGCGCTGTCCGTTCCTAAAGGATGACGGACTTTGCAGGATAATAGAGGAGCTCGGGGATGATGGTCTGTGTGATATTTGCAGACTTCATCCAAGGTTTTATGAAAGCATAAATGATTACAATCTGGCCGGAGTCGGACTCAGCTGCGAAAAAGCAAGTGAGCTTTTATTTGGTAAGAAGAGTCTGGATTTTATCATCTGTGACAGTGTTGATAACAGTGGTGATGGCAGTCGTGATTTCAATGTTAATGACAGTAGTAGAAGGATAGGCTTTACGAAACTACTGGAGCTGTTAGAGATAGATTATCCGGAGGAGTATCTGGATATCTCAAATGTACTTTCTGATTATCTAAGCGAGAGCAGAATTGAAAAAATTCTGGATGTATTTTATAACACAGAGCCAATTGATGATAACTGGAAAAAGGAAGTATCTCTTCTGAAGGAAAGCTATAAGGATTATCTGTGTCATCTAAGTGGAAAAGATGAAGAATCAGCTAAAAAGGATATAGCTATAAGAGATATAGATATAAAAAGATATGAGGTGATTTATCGGTATATAATCTTTAGACAGCTGGATCAGATAGAGGTATATGGAATGAAGAAGCTATACGAATATGCGGCTTCCAGTATCATATATATCATGCTATATGCAGCAGCTATTCATGATGACATAGAGGCTGTAAGAAGGTGGTCTGAACAAATAGAGTATGACGATGAAAATATAAATTATATAATTAAGAATCTCTAATTAGAAAGACGGAGCGGCTTTATCACTTGGTGAGCTCCCAGAAAACTATGGAGCTTGCAGCTGCGACGTTAAGTGAATCGACGTTATGATGCATAGGTATTTTCACAGTATAGTCAGTTTTTGCAAGGACCTCTTCGGAGAGACCGAAGCCTTCGTTACCAAGGATTATAGCCAGTTTTTCTTCTGACTTCAGATGTGGATCATTGATATTAACTGAATTATCTGTAAGTGCCATAGCGGCTGTTTTGAATGAGAGCTGATGCAGCTCATCTATATAAGCAGTAGCAGGGGCACTTTTTTTATCCAGCTTTGTCCATGGTACCTGAAATACTGTTCCTACGCTCACTCTGGAAGCACGACGGTAGAGCGGATCTGCAGAAGCAGAAGTAAGTATTACTGCTTCAATTCCGAGTGCGGCAGCTGATCTGAACATGGAGCCCACATTTGTAGGGTTTTCTACATCGTCAAATACAGCTATTCTATGAAAGCTTTCTGTGATTTCCTTTATTGATGCAAGAGGCTTTCTTTTCATAAGTGCAAGAACGCCACGTGTTATATTTACACCTGTCAGGCCTGCTATAGTTTCGTAGTCGCCAACATATACTGTGATAGAAGAGTCATTTATTTTAAACTGCTCACAGTATTTATCGGCCAGGCTGTCCAGCATTACAAAGGAAACAGGTTCGTATCCTGCTAAAAGAGCCCTTTCTATAACCATTGGACTTTCAACAACAAAAAGTCCCAGCTCCGGCTCATAGTAGTGCAGGAGCTGAGTTTCATTTGTATTAAAATAAAGCTCTAATTCAGTTGGTATGTTTTCTTTGGTTATATATTCGTATTTCATAGATTACATATTTAAAATAGTGATTAAGGTTTTATTCGCGTGCGGCCTTCATTTCAGCCTTCATCTTATACATCCTCTGATCGGAAAGCTTGCTGATTGTTTCTATATCATCCTTTTGCGGGTCAAATTCGGCAGCTCCGTAAGCGGTGCATAAAGGAATGCTGTATTTGTTTTTTTCGTTAAATTCATCTAGCTTGGACTGGAAGCTGTCAAGCTTCTCCTTAAACCTCGGATCATCCATTCCATATCCGGAAAGAACGAAGAACTCATCTCCACCGATACGATAACAGCTTTCGTCTTTGTTAAAGGTTTCGGACATACTCTGAGCAATCTGTTTTATATAAACATCACCGGTATTATGACCAAGTTCATCGTTTACCTTTTTCAGATAGTTAAGATCAAATATAATAAATGTATATTTGTGGTTATCTCTGGAAGCTTCCTGAAGCGCTTCATTATAGCCCTTACGATTTAGCAGATTGGTAAGACCATCTCTGTAAGCGAGCTGTTCCATAATCTCTGCATATTGTCCTCGTCTGCTCATTTCTGATATGATAACAAATTCATAGATACCTATAAGAAGGATAAATACAAAAATCGAGTACTTGAAGTATGAGACTCTTGCGAATTCCGTAGGTGAAACGTTGTATCTGACGATATCAATTGTACCTGTTATTAAAGCTATAAAAACAGCCGATAGAAGTACATAAACAAGTCTCTTTGTAAAACGTTTCTTCACTATACTATAAACTACTATAATAAGTACAAGTGCCGCAATAAAAGCGAGGTTTATGTGAGTCAGCCATAGAAGCTGATGATAGTCATCATTTCCCATTACCGTCGAAACAACAGAATAGACGATGACAAAGGTTGTTGATAATACACTTAGTATAGCAGGTACCTTGTTTTTTACTCCTGTGGCACTGGATATGTAAATAAGTCCTGCAAGTGGAATCAGATCCAGAGCTATATAGTCTGTAAAATGTACAGTAACCGGAGAGCCTGAAAGCATAGATAAAATAGAGGTTTCACTTGCTACCCATATAGAGGATATCAAAGAAAATGCAGCGAGACTGACTATTTCAAAACGCTTTTCTCCGAAGTGGCGTCCTACAAGTCCGATAATCGTAAGTATAATACCGAAAACAAAGCCGATAAGACATAGTATGAAAACAAATACTGACTTCTGGAGTTCTTCGATAACAAATTCATTTCCGTCATCAAGCTTTATATCCTTTATAAATCCTGTTTCGTCAGGATATACATTTTCAAGCACGATATAAAGAGTTCCATCATGAGCCATAACCGGAAGAGTTATAGAATGTGGGTATACTCCATAGGCTTTGCCATAGACTCTATTGCCCACAGGATGGAAATCATAGATCAGATCACTGTTCAGATAAACGGAAAAGTATATATTCTTTGTATAGAAACATAAATCCTTAGTATTGATAACATCTCCGTTAGTTCTTTTTCTTATAGTGGTTTTTCCATCTATAGTTATATGATTAAAGTCTACCGGTGCACCGGATTCATAGGACCATGTAGAAGAGTAGTCCAGGGACTCTCCGCCATAAATAGAATCACTATGATGCGAAACAATGACAGCAACAAGAAAAACTACAGCTATAGCAAAAAAAATACTGTAGATAAGTCGTCCGATAAACTCTGGTTTGTTTTTTGAATTACGTTCGCCCAAGACAAATACTCCAATAAAAAAACTAAAAAATATCTATTCAGAGTATAGCACAAATAAAAACAGGCGGCAAATATGCCGCCTGCCTGTTAAATCCATAAAGATTTATGTGACTCACTTATTTAGCGAATTTCATTTCTACACCCATGTAGTTAATGGTGATTTCGCCATTCTTGTAAGTTCCTTCGATCTCCTCGTAATCATCCTTGAATGTTACCTTGCTTCCGGAGAATGATACCTTACACTTAGAGTCTGTTCCACCCATGTCAAGTGTAGCTGTGCTTCCACTGATCTTGATTAAATACTTATCAGGATCCATTCCGTATTCCTTAAGCTGATCACCTGAAAGCTCCATACCAAATGCACTAGCACCTGAAAGCTTATAAGTTCCATCATGATCACCACCGAATACTCCAAGCATCCACATAACAAGAAGTGCAACTACTACAGCAACTGCAACACCGATACCGATGATGAGTCCCTTGTTAACTGACTTCTGCTGATTAACAGCAGCAGCGTTCTGTGCGTATGGATCTACTCCATACTGCTGATTTGGATCTGCGTATCCGCCCTGCATTGCATCATATCCAGGCTGCGGTGCTGGACCGCCGGCAGGAGCTGGTGCTCCACAAACAGGACATGCTGCAGCGCCTGCAGGAATTTCTGCTCCACAAACGTTACAATTCATAAAAATAACCTCCATCCTTTCATTTTTATCTGCAACGAAAAATTAACCACTATATTATAGCATCATGTTTTTGTTTTGCCAAATCATTTTTGATTTTATATTTAAGTTTTTAAAAAAAATACTTATTCAGCCTTTTCAGGTATTAAAATCATCTGGTAATTGTTATAGGTTGACTTTGTAGAAATAGAGTATTTTATCTTTCCGGAGGTACCGCCGATTTGTGTAAGCCATATGCTGTCGTCCGGTTCAAAGCTTGTGAAATCATTAATAAAGCTCGATGAATTATCTATCTGCTTTTGAATCTTCTTTTTATCGACAGTAGTCACTTTATTAGTTTCAAAGCTATAGGCCGTGTCGTTTGAAATAGTGACTGATGTGATTTTATCATCAGTTTCTTCGGTTGTGTAGGTTGTATAGTAGACGATTGATCCACTAACCTGACCGGACTGATAATAGGTCAGAAGGCTTGCGGCGTTTGATAGATCCGGTGTGTAAACTCCCATACCCTCATCAACCCTTGCCTCGCAGTAGAGGATGTCTCCTTGATCAGAAACTATAAATCTATGAGTTTCAGAGTTATCATACTTAATAAAGGTTATATCCCAGAAGTATGCAGCATAGGTTTTAAAGGTTGAGTCCAGTGCGCGGAAGGAATGTGCCTCCCATGTGTACCAGTTGTCGGTGTTTGAGGATAGATTGCAAGGATATAATCCTTTTGAATAAAGGTCCTGCACATGGTTGATTACAAGTGTCTTGATTCCAAACTCATTAAATACGCAGTCTTCAGGAGAAGCAGGAGATACCTTGCTTTCCCAAACTCCGGTGATCAGCTGTATACATTGCTCCTGGTTAAGCTGTCTGGATGCATTAGCGATTATAGATTCTGACGGACCGCTGTAGTATTCTGATGGTACATCATCCACCGTGTTATAGTACTTTTGAGTGTCTTTATGCATAAGAAAACCAGGCAGCCATACAGAAGTGACTGCTACAGTAATAGCAAGAAGGATCAGTATTAAGTTTTTAATGCTGAATTTTTTCACTAGTCGTCTTCCTCGATTTCTTTACAAGCTATTGTGATTATCATTTTTGTGCCTTCGCCGACTTTGCTTTCTATTTTCAGATTGGCTGAGTGTTCCTTAAGAATGGCGGATACAAGAGACATTCCAAGTCCTGCGCCACCTTCCTTTCGAGAACGCGATTTATCTACCATATAGAATTCATCACAGATTCTGTCTATATCTTCTTCACTGATTCCGATTCCGTGATCCTCAACTGTATATTCATATCTGAGAGGTGATTTTCCGTCGCCCACTTCCTTTATTATCCTTCCGGAAAAGCTTATCTCGGAGCCTTTGCTCGATGCCTTACGAGCATTGTCGAGCAGATTGATAAAAGCTGTCTTAAGAAGTGGGGCATCACCGGTGATTGATGCATTTTCAAAATCGTACTTCAGACTAAGCTCAGCTTTTTCCAGAGCAGGTCTTACAGTTTCTATAACTGCCTCACCAAGTCCCTGGGTATTTATTTCCTGTTTTGCTATATCACCATCCTTGAGATAGATGAGGTCGAAGAGATGAGAGGACATCTGCTCAAGTCTACGTCCTTCAGAAAAGATATAGTTCGCCGCCTTTATCTCGTCCTCACGAGGCAGATCAACTGAACGGATGGTATCTGCATAGCCTATGATAGTAGTCATAGGTGTTTTTATTTCATGTGTGAAGTCGGCAACAAACTGATCTCTTTTATGGATCATATCATTAAGCTCATCAATGTGACCTTCTACTGAATCGGCCATATGATTAAACTTGTCTGACAAAAGTCCGATTTCATCATGGGCTTTCAGATCACTTCTTATTTCGAAGTTTCCTTCGGAAAATTCATCCGTGACTGAGTTTAGCTTTTCCAGCGGTCTGGTAAGAAGCATACTTATTATATATACGAAAAGACCTGTGAGTATAAGTATAAGAACAAAAAATGTTCTGAAGTCTCTAAGGGATTTTTTTCTGGTGAGAGCTGAATCAGTTATATCTCTTTTAGTTATAATGTTCATTATATTTTCGTCTATAACACTTGTAGAAATAACATAGATATAGTCTTTGCTTTTTTCATTTGTTAAGAGATATTTTTTCTTGTACGCAGCCTGTGAGCTATTCGTAAGCTCTTCAGGGAGAGTACTTTTTTCATCTGACTGGTAAAGTATTTTATCATTGTACTTTACATATAGCTGAGTGGTGTCATTTAGAATTCCGGAGGTGACCTGAAGAGATACATCAGGAATAGCTGAGTCGAGAAAATCCGGTTTGTTATTGATTGTATCAAGCAGGGAGTATTCCATCACTGACTGAACAAGGTTGTTTTCTGTAACGGCATTTTTTACCTGTGACTCTACCATTATTTTATTCTGTCTGGACATCATAAGAAAACCCGAAATAGATAGGGCGATAGATATAAGTATGATATTGATAAGTAAAACCTTGTATCTGAATTTCATAGCGTATCTCTTGTGCCTAGTGTCCGATAGTTTGTTTAGTGTCCGATAGTTTCTTAGTTTTCTGATAGGCGGTAGCCTGTGCTGTAAACTGTTACCAGACTGTCCTTTAGATCAAGCTTTTTTCTTAGTCGCTGAACGTGAAGGTCTACAGTTCTGGATTCGGGCTGCCATTCTGTTTCCCATATGGTTTCAAATATTTTATCTTTAAATAAGGTCATATTTACATTTCTTACAAAAAGAACGAATAGTTCAAATTCCTTAGGAGTAAGCTTGATCTCTTCAGACATGGATGCGTCATCCGGATTGTTTTTCTTAACTATTTTGTTTTCGGTATCGATCTTATAATTCTTAAATGTAAGAATCGTTTCGGTTTTGTTGTAACGCCTTAATACGATATTAATTCTTGCCAGAAGCTCGACTATTTCAAACGGCTTTACTATATAGTCCTCAGCTCCGGAGGTTAGTCCCTTGACACGGTTATCCAGCGAGGCCATGGCGGTTATAAAAATAACAGGTATTCCCATTGGCCGGATATATTCCATCAGCTCGTAGCCGTTAATTTCCGGAAGCATTATATCCAGAAGTATCAGATCGAAGCCGGTATTTTCTTCAAGAAGATCGGCAGCATCGCGTCCATTATAGAGGGCTGTACATTTGTAGCCTGCTCTTGTAAGATTCATTACCATTAGGTCGGAGATGGGTTTCTCATCCTCGACGATCAGTATCTTAATCATTTCAACCTCACTTATTTATCAGCAGTATTACTTTAAAGCGGAATTACTTTAAATCTGTAAGAATTCACCTCACACAGATAACAGTATATCACTAATGTATAAGAAATGTATCTAAATTAGATTAAAAAAATAACAAATGGATACAATGTTGATACAAAGGCAAATTATACTCGACTTAAAGCTCGAGCATTAGGAATTTTTTATTGAGAAAGTGAAAGGAAAGTATTATGAGAAAAGTAAATGCAAAAAAATATATGGCAACATTTCTTAGTTTTGTTTTTGCTTTGTCCCTTGCAGGTTGCGGAAAGAAAGAAGTAGTAGTTGATGAATATGCAAAAGGTGCAGAAACAAAACAGAGTACATCAACAGATGCTCAGTATTCAAAGGGGGATGGTAAAACCCTGCAGGAAAAGTTCGGTAAATGGGCCAAGTGGAAGGATAGCTTTGCTATTCAGGGAGTTCAGACTGATGTGAATACATCTATACCGATTCCTGACGCTGAATACCTGAATGTATATAAGAAAAAAACTTTAGAAATGGATAAAGCCTTTGAGGATAGAATTGTAAAGGCACTTTTCGGTGATACTGCAGAAAAGCTCGATGAAATAAAGTATACGAATGATACAGATTATATAACATTTTTATATAAGTATAGGGAGATATATCATCAGATCCAGGGAGATATATATAATTACTTTAATGATGCTCAATCATATAGAAGTATTATGGGATCGATTGATTCGAACTTTGAAGATGTATATAAATGGGTAGATGAGGACAAGAAATACTATATACATATGTACGAAGGAAAGTATTAT
>CACYJP010000033.1 GCA_902774725.1 uncultured Lachnospiraceae bacterium | reverse complement strand
ACCACCTGTCTTTGAATATGGATTATCAGTAGGTCTGATGACCTCTGGATTTCTATTTACACTATTCTTAACTGCTTCACCGATAGTCTTACCAGTTACAGTCATACAATCTTCATTTATGAGACCGAGCTTACAAAGCTCGTTAACGACGGCATACACTCCACCTGCCTCATTCAGGTCTTCCATATATGTAGGACCTGCCGGTGCCAGATGGCACAGGTTTGGAGTCTTTTCACTGATAGGATTTGCAAATGATATATCAAAATCAAATCCGATCTCATGAGCGATTGCAGGAAGATGAAGCATTGAGTTTGTTGAACAACCAAGTGCCATATCAACTGTAAGAGCATTGAGGATTGCATCCTTTGTGATGATATCACGTGGACGGATGTTCTTCTCAAGCATATCCATTACAGCATATCCTGCTCTCTTTGCGAGACGGAGTCTCTCTGAATAAACTGCAGGGATTGTTCCATTTCCAGGAAGTCCCATACCGAGAACCTCTGTCAGACAGTTCATGGAGTTTGCAGTATACATACCTGAACATGAACCGCATGTAGGACAAACCTTCTCTTCGAACTCAGTTACATCTGCCTCAGTTATTTTTCCGGCAGTGTACTCTCCAACTGCTTCGAACATAGATGAAAGACTTCTCTTTCTTCCATGGATGTGACCTGCAAGCATAGGACCACCTGATACAAATACAGTTGGTACATTTACTCTTGCTGCAGCCATAAGAAGTCCCGGAACGTTCTTATCACAGTTAGGTATCATAACAAGAGCATCAAACTGATGAGCTATAGCCATAGCCTCTGTTGAGTCCGCTATAAGATCTCTTGTTACGAGGCTGTACTTCATTCCTATATGACCCATGGCAATTCCGTCACAGACAGCAATAGCCGGGAACATAACAGGTGTTCCACCTGCCTCAGCTACTCCGAGTTTTACAGCCTCAGCTATTTTATCAAGGTTCATATGTCCAGGTACTATCTCGTTGTAGGAACATACGATACCGACCATAGGTTTCTTGATTTCTTCAGCGGTGTATCCCAGTGCGTTCAGAAGTGAACGTGCCGGTGCCTGCTGGAGTCCACATTTCATGTTATCACTCTGCATAATTAAACTCCTTTTTTCAAATAATCTTTTATAATTACACTCTCTCAGCTATAAGTGTTCCCATCTCGTCGCATTTAACCTGTGGTTCACCCGGCTTAGCGAGGTCAATTGTTCTATAGCCTTCTTCAAGAACTTTCTTCACAGCATTTTCTATCGCATCAGCCTCTTTGTCAAGGTCAAATGTATATCTCAGCATCATTGCTGCACTGAGAATTGTCGCTGTAGGGTTTGCGATATTCTTACCTGCAATATCAGGAGCTGATCCACCTGATGGCTCATAGAGTCCAAACTTTCCTTCATTAAGTGAAGCAGATGGAAGCATTCCGATAGAACCTGTTATCATGGAAGCCTCATCTGAAAGGATGTCACCGAACATGTTCTCTGTAAGAACTACATCGAACTGTGCCGGATCCTTGACGAGCTGCATAGCTGCATTATCAACGAGCATTACATCATACTCAACATCACTATACTGCTCTGCAACCTCGTTTGTTATCTTTCTCCAGAGTCTGGAGGAATCAAGTACATTTGCCTTATCAATAAGAGTAACCTTGTTACGTCTCTTACGAGCTATGTCAAATGCTTTAATTGCGATTCTTCTGATCTCACTTTCTTTATATTGAAGTGTATCTACAGCTGTAAGCTCTCCGTCTATTTCCTTTGTGTATCTCTCTCCGAAATAGAGACCGCCTGTCAGCTCACGCATCATCA
The DNA here is from genome assembly GCA_902774725.1 of uncultured Lachnospiraceae bacterium. GTDB lineage: Bacteria > Bacillota > Clostridia > Lachnospirales > Lachnospiraceae > Eubacterium_Q. The sequence continues at coordinate 13,346 of CACYJP010000033.1, read as the reverse complement.
TCATATCGAAGCCCTTTTCAGCAACTGACTCCTTAAGCGGGCAGGCCTCCTTAAGCTCAGGATAGAGATATGCAGGTCTCAGGTTTGCAAAAAGCTGAAGTGCTTTACGGATTCCGAGAAGTCCTGCCTCAGGTCTCTTCTCAGGTGGAAGCTTGTACCAAGGAGATGTCTGTGTATTACCACCGATAGAACCCATAAGAACTGCATCCTTTGACTTAGCAATATCGATAGTCTCCTGTGTAAGCGGCACACCATTTACATCGATTGAACATCCGCCCATAAGGAGCTGCTCATAGTTAAATGTATGACCGTACTTCTTTCCAACTGCATCCAGAACCTTTATAGCCTCTGTAACTATCTCAGGTCCGATACCGTCACCCTTGATAACTGCTATATTACATATCATTTATCATTACCTCTTTTCGCTATAATTTCGCTATAGTAAATTAACTCTATTTTATTTATTACATATCCATTAGCATCAATAATCGATTAAGCCTTGGCGTTAATTGAATTGATCAGTCCACCGCTTGTTATGATATTCTGCATAAACGGAGGAAATGCCTGACCCTGATACTTCTTTCCTGTTGTGAGGTCTGTTATCTCACCGGTATCGAAGTTAACCTCAACCTCATCCTCTGCCTTTATCTCCTCGCTTGCTTCCTTGCACTCGAGAATAGGGAGTCCGATGTTGATTGAGTTTCTATAGAAGATTCTTGCAAAGGACTCAGCGATAACGCATGAGATTCCCGAAGCCTTGATAGCTATCGGAGCATGCTCTCTTGAAGAACCACATCCGAAGTTCTTTCCGGCCACCATGATATCTCCGTCCTTTACTCTCTTAACGAAATCCTTATCGATATCCTCCATACAGTTCTTGGCAAGTTCCTTTGGATCTGCTGTGTTCAGATATCTGGCAGGGATTATAACGTCTGTATCTACATTGTCACCATATCTATGTACTGTACCCTTAGCTTGCATATTGTTTTCCTCTCTTTTCTATACTCATGTGCCTCCTTCGTACAACTAATTCAATCGGCACATCTATGTTTCTTAAAACTTTTATTGCTACGAACTTCATGAGTACGATTTTGGGGCCTTTCGGGTCTCGGTGCTTAGCGATTCACGAGTACGAAGTACGAAGTGAGAGCTTAGCAAGCGAAGCGGCCGCTAGGGGTAATCCCGAACGGAAGCGAGAGCGATACCCAAAATCGTGCTACTTGAAGTGAGTAGCATTCAAGGTTTTATAAATCTTCAGGTGATGATATCTTGCCAGTAATAGCAGATGCAGCTGCAACTGCAGGGCTTGCAAGATATATCTCAGAATCGATTGCACCCATACGTCCGATGAAGTTACGGTTAGTTGTTGAAACCGCTCTCTCACCGTGAGCAAGGATTCCCATATGTCCGCCCAGACATGGTCCGCAGGTTGGTGTACTTACGACAGCTCCTGCCTCCACAAAGATTTCTACAAGACCTTCACGAAGCATCTGAAGATATATCTCCTGTGTTCCCGGAATAACGATAACACGGAGCCAGTCAGCAACCTTACGTCCGTTCATTATATCTGCAGCGATACGCATATCATCGATACGTCCGTTTGTACATGATCCGATGACTACCTGATCTATCTCTATATCACCCTCTGCATGTATCTCATCGATTGTCTTTGTATTTTCAGGAAGATGAGGAAATGCAACTGTTGGACGAAGTGTTCCGAGATCAATCTCTATAACCTCATCGTACTCAGCATCATCATCTGCTGTATAAACTGTATATTCATTATTAGCAAACTTTTCAGGAGCGTGGCTCTTCATATATTCAAGTGTAAGCTCATCAACAGGGAAGATACCATTCTTTGCACCGGCCTCGATAGCCATATTTGCAATTGTAAAACGGTCATCCATAGTAAGAGACTTAACACCCTCTCCTACAAATTCCATAGACTTATATCTGGCACCATCAACTCCGATCATACCAATGATGTGAAGGATAAGATCCTTTCCGCTTGTCCACTCGGCCTTCTCACCTTTAAGAACAAACTTGATTGCCGAAGGGACCTTGAACCAGGCTTTACCTGTAACCATACCGGCTGCCATATCTGTAGAACCTACACCGGTTGAAAATGCACCAAGTGCTCCGTAAGTACATGTATGTGAATCTGCTCCGATACATGTATTTCCTGCAACAATAAGTCCTTTTTCAGGAAGCAGCGCATGCTCGATACCCATCTGTCCGACATCAAAGAAGTTCACTATATTGTTAGCCTTTGAAAAGTCTCTGACCTGCTTAACATGCTCTGCACTCTTTATATCCTTGTTAGGTGTAAAATGATCCATAACAAGAGCTATTTTAGTGTTATCAAATACTGTTTTTTTATTAAACTTATCAAGCTCATTTATTGCAACCGGGGTTGTTACATCATTACCGAGAACAAGATCAAGATTTGCCTCAATCAGATCACCGGCTTTAACGCTGTCAAGTCCGGCATGAGCTGCAAGTATTTTCTGTGTCATTGTCATTCCCATAGAGATTTCCTCCTTAAGATAAATATAAAATGTCTCTTCATAAGTCATAATTAGTAGACATTTTATCATATTTATAAGAATATATCAAAAATTTTTATAACAGATAATAGGTTTTATAAATAGCTGAAGCCTCACGAAAAATCATGAGGCTGTTAATAGTCATTATTTTAGTTTTTATTATATGGGTGATAGTTGTTTTAGCTGTCGATTGTAAGGCTATCTCACTTTCGACATAAGATTAAGTACATCCACAACCTGCTGCTTACCATAAACGAGGAATATCTGATCGCATATCCATTGATAAAGCTCTCTGTCATCTGCATCCAGCTCGAAGCCTTCTTCAAGGTAGTAAACCACATCTACCTCACCACCCAAGGATACCGTATAATTATAAACCAGCTCTTCGCCACATGGATTACCTGAATCATAAATCATTCTTTCCATAGTCTGGCCCGGACGCATATAGTGATGCTCAGGAAATTTAATCCTTAGAATCGTTTTGGAGTAATGCATATATTCGGCCATCTTTATGTAATCATCAGATATAGGATATGTGAGCGCAGCTTCGTGTGTGTATTTATAAATAAACCGTCTTACTTCGTCACATATTTTCACATAATCCAGTTTGCTCATTTTCAGCCCCTCTTCTTTTTAACATTCACATCTGTATGTTTTTACATTTACATCTGTTTGTATTTACATTCACATCTATTTGTTTTTATCATTCACTTAAGCTTCAAAAGTTTCAGCAACCTTTTTCAGGTTTTCTATGATTGGAAGATGCTGAGGACATATACCTTCACACTGTCCGCAGCCTATACACTCGCTTGCTTTTCCAAACTCTTTAGTAAGGTTATCGTAATACTCTCCCTGAGGAGTCCAGCCCTTACTCTCTACCTCCTGCATCTCTGCATTATATAGTGAGAAGTATCTCGGGATATTTATATTCATCGGGCAACCAGGTGCACAGTAAGCACAACCTGTACAAGGAATTGCTATATTCTTATTAAGTATAGCTACTGCCTCATTGATGATGGCCCTTTCCTCATTGTTGAGAGGCTTAAAATCCTTCATATAAGAAGTATTATTATCCACCTGCTCGATGTTACTCATACCGCTCAGAACCATACATACATTTTCAAGGCTTGCTACATAACGTATAGCCCAGGAAGGAATGCTTGCGTCAGGATTATAATCCTTCATCAGCTTTTCAGCCTCTTCCGGAAGTGCTGCAAGTGTGCCACCCTTTACAGGCTCCATTACAATAACCGGCTTACCATGCTTAGTTGCAATCTCATAGCATTCACGTGAACGAACACCGGAGCTGTTCCAGTCCAGATAGTTTATCTGAAGCTGAACATATTCTATCTCAGGATGATCTGTCAGTACCTTATCCAGAAGCTCCGGACCATCATGAAATGAAAATCCTATATGCTTTACATCTCCGGCTTTCTTTTTATCCTGCAGCCAGCTCCAGCAGTCCAGCTTATTATAAACCTCAATTGAATGAGTGTTTACATCATGAAGCCAATAGTAATCCAGATAATCTGTACCCATTTTCTGTCTCTGAGTATCAAATATCTTGTCCCTATCTTCCTTAGTATTTATAAATCCGGAATGAAGCTTCGTTGTAATAGTATATCCATCTCTTGCATGACGAGATGTAAGAATATCCTTCACCGCATCCTCACTCTTAAAATTACAATACATCCATGCCGTATCAAAATAATTAAAGCCCCTGTCAAGGAACATATCAACCATATCACAGCATTGTTTTATATCGATTTTTCCCGGATCCTTTGGATCTGTCGACGGAAGTCTCATAAGACCAAAGCCAAGCTTACCATTCATAACAAAAAACCTCCTTTGATAACTAGAAATCTCCTGATCACGTAACACAATGATCGATCAGTTAATCATCAAAACTCAATCAAACAATTGAATTTCAATCAACCCCTCGTAGTTCTGCATACTCCACATATGGTTTAACTATCTCTAAAAACTTGTTTAGTTCATCTGCAGAATAAGCACTTAGTCCCTCTGTAGGAACCGTATCTCTATCAATGAAGCTTTGGATATAGTATTTTTTTGCACCGCGAATCATCTCAGCAATCCCCTCAAAGGATGATTCATCATGATACTCCTTCATCACAGTAGTTCTGAATTCATAATCAATATCTGATTCTTTAAGTATACTGATTGACTCTTCTATATGTGTCGTATCAAATCCGGGAAGTCCAATAGTCTCCCCATATCTCTCTTTCGAATTCTTTACATCCATTGCAACATAGTCTAAAAGTCCTGCATCTAGCATAGCCTTCAGTCTATCAGGATGATTTCCATTCGTATCGAGCTTTATAAGAAATCCCATCTCACGAATTCTTTTTATTACATCTCCCAGATCATTTCTCAAAAGAGGCTCTCCACCTGTAAAAGCAACTCCATCAAGGAGTCCTACTCTTCCGCCTAAAAATCTCAGAAGCTCATCCTCATCCATTATTGCCGGAGCTTCACCATCAACAAGCTCCCAATTATGGCAAAAAGGACATCTCATATCACATCCACCCAAAAACACAGTGCATGCGACCTTTCCCGGAAAATCAAGAAGAGTCATCTTCTGAAGTCCATGTATATTCATATCTTCTTATTTCCTCTAAATACTAATATTTTTCTATAATTCCTGTTTTATTAGTAAAGCAATCAAAACATGTATAGAATACCAGGCGCCATACGATCGCCGGCTGATAAAACAGAACCCTTTAGTTTACGGAGAACAACAGCTGTCCGTAGCTTGGGAATGGCCAGTCTCTCTGTGATGTGAGCATCTCTGCTTCATCTACAAATTTTCTGAGCTTGTCCATTCTAGGAAGCATTGTGTCTCTTACGAATTCTGATGACTTGAAGACATCGCTTATTGTCTTGAACTCAGCAAGTGCTTCCTCGAGTTCGATAACTGCATCCATTATATAGTCCGTCAGTTCGGACAGTCTTTCCATAGTTGAAACTTCGTATTTGCACTTTACGTTTTCACTGACCTGTCTCATAAGGACTGTTGTCTGTGAAAGTCTGTAAAGGTATCTCTCTATTGCCGGAAGATAGTTCTTACGAACCATGTCGACCATTGTAAGGCCTTCGATATTGACAGTCTTCACGTAGTTCTCGAGCATGATCTCGCAACGTGAGTGAATCTCCGCCTCTGTAAATACCTTATGGCTCTGCAGCATATCCATGTTCTTCTTATCAAGAAGCTTTGGCATAGCATCAGCTGTTGTCATGAGGTTGGAAAGTCCTCTTACCTCTGTAGCTTCCTTAACCCACTCTTCTCCGTATCCGTTACCGTCAAAGAGAATTCTCTCATGCTCCTTGAATACTCTCTTGATAAGCTCATGAAGATCATTCTCAAAGTCTTTAGAATTTTCAAGCTCATCAGCGTACTGACGAAGACTCTCAGCGACTGCGGTATTCAGCATGATATTACAGCATGCAATACTGTTTGATGAACCAAGTGATCTGAACTCGAACTTATTTCCGGTAAATGCAAATGGTGATGTTCTGTTTCTATCAGTTGTATCTCTTGAGAATCTAGGAAGTGAATGTACTCCCAGCTTCATCTTAACTTCTTCTGTTCCCTGATATGGTTTGTCTTCCTTGATTGCATCGATTATTGCTGTAAGCTCTTCTCCAAGGAATACAGAAATGATTGCAGGAGGAGCCTCGTTGGCACCAAGTCTGTGATCGTTTCCTGCAGTTGCAACAGAAAGTCTGAGGAGATCCTGATAATCATCAACTGCCTGGATAACTGCAGCAAGGAAAAGCAGGAACTGTGCATTTTCATAAGGTGTCTTTCCCGGTGAAAGGAGATTAACACCTGTATCTGTAGCTATTGACCAGTTGTTATGCTTACCTGAACCATTTACTCCGGCAAATGGCTTCTCATGAAGCAGGCATACAAGGCCGTGACGGTTTGCTACCTTCTTCATTATCTCCATTGTAAGCTGATTACCATCTGTTGCTATATTGGTAGTAGCATAGATAGGTGCAAGCTCATGCTGTGCAGGAGCTACCTCATTATGCTCTGTCTTCGCAAGTATTCCGAGCTTCCAGAGTTCATTATTCAGATCTTCCATAAATTCAGAAACTCTTGGCTTGATAACACCGAAATAGTGATCATCCATTTCCTGACCCTTTGGAGGCATAGCTCCAAAAAGAGTTCTTCCTGTATACTTAAGGTCCGGTCTCTGCTTCCAGAGCTCCTGATCGATAAGGAAGTACTCCTGCTCTGCTCCAACGCTTGTCTTAACATACTTAGCATCTGTTCCAAATATCTTCAGGATTCTCATAGCCTGTCTGTTAATGGCCTGCATGGATCTGAGAAGTGGGGTCTTCTTATCCAGTGCCTCTCCTGAGAATGAACAGAATGCTGTCGGGATACAAAGTGTATGATCCTTTATAAATGCATAGGAAGTTGGATCCCATGCTGTATAACCTCTTGCTTCAAATGTAGCTCTGAGTCCACCAGATGGAAATGATGACGCATCAGGCTCACCCTTTATAAGCTCCTTACCGGAAAACTCCATTATTACTCCGCCATCACTTGATGGTGTAATGAAGCTGTCGTGCTTCTCGGCAGTTACACCTGTAAGCGGCTGGAACCAATGTGTGAAATGTGTTGCACCATTTTCAAGTGCCCAGTTCTTCATCTCCTCAGCTACTGCATCAGCAACCGCATCATCAAGTCTGACATTTTCATCTATGGTCTTTTTGAGAGAAGCATATACATCCTCCGATAGCCTCTCCTTCATTACCCTGTCATCAAATACCAGTGAACCAAAAAGTTCAGGAATATTAACTGTACTCATAATTTTTCTCCTTTTTCAAAGCTTTGTTAAGTATAGCATCTAAGAAATACGACTTCAAGCCTTCAATACTTAACATTCTTAAGTGTTTAAGCTATTAAATCTAAGGATGTTTAGTTTCATTTCGCATTTTTCATCTTCTTCAGATACTTTGAATCAGGTATCACATCTCCGTATCTTACTGCCTCATACAGCTTTGTGATGCTTTCATCATTTATCTGAGAATCACCTTGCACTGTTTTGTATATAGAATGATCCAATAATTCTGAATTACGTATCATCATTTTATCTATATCTCCTGCAGTGTTTTCCTTTGCAGGAACAAATATATTTTTATAGGAAAGAACCTTCTTCTTATATATATGTCTTGCCTTATGAACTGGGTCGTTAAAAAGAGGCCTCTTCTCTCTTTTGATCTTTTCCTTTTTTATACCTCGATCTCTCGCGTATATCTCTTCCACGACCTCAAAATCATTTCTATGCTTTGCCATTATGAGGCGGATAAACCAGCTGACAAGCTTCACTATCAGATAAATGATGAAGCAGGCAAATGCGATGAACATAATAGTCTGAAGTATATTTGCCAAAAGTCCGGCATCCTCCGCCATGCTTTTTATCTTCTTAAACTTAGAAACCTTGAAGCTGCCTCCTCCCATAAGAAAAGCGAGGATCATCTCAAAGATTATATAGATAAATGTAAATATTATTTTTAACACAACGATTATGGTCTTGAAAAAGTCAGCCGCAAGTACTTCGAGGTTTAGTACATCTGAAAGAACTATCAGAGCCACTGCTATACAGATGATTCCGGCTATGATGATCGTATTTACAGAAACGATCTGCTTCATAGGTGCACCTGTAACATGCTTTGAAGTATTCAGATAATCCTCAAGTCCTTCAAAATATACGGCGATTATATATATAAAAATCGTCGCTACCGGAATAAGATATCCCAGAACCATAAGTGTATGATCCTTCATATAAAGTCCCAGCAGCACTGCAGCTATTCCGACAACAAAGCTTTCCCACGGAACGTCAAACATCCTCTTAAGTTCGTAGCCCTTTGAGATGTATCGCTGGCCATCGGCAAAGTACTCGAGAATTGTTAATGTAACAAGAAGTTTTATATAGAGATCATCTGTCACAAACCATATCGGCACAGACACAGCGATATGTATCAGGAATAGATATAGCCCCCTCGAACACATTTCCCTAAAGGTATAGGAAACTGCAAGCGCACCAAAAAGATATGCAAACCATCCAAAATCAGGGAAAGGCGCCTGGAACGCAGAATAAATGATTGCATAAATAAGGAGTACGAAGCAGTATTGATAAAGGAGTCTCAGTAGCCTTCTTGTAAACGAAATCCATTTATACATTTATCGGCACCTCCCATCCGGAGCAGTAATGCCGTTCTGATACAAACGGATATTCATCATAGAATGGAACTATCATCCTTACGGACGCATCCTTCTCCTCAAGCTTATCCAGAAGCTCCATCAGATCAGGCTTCGCATATGGACTGATCACCAGATAAAGCGTATCAGTCCTGACTGACTTAAGCTCTTCATTTATGTAATTTATAAATACATCCTTTCCTTCAGAGCCTGCTATCTCTGAAAGGGTTTTATCAATTGTTATCTGGTGACGTTTTTCTGCCCCCTCTTCTATAGCAGGCAGAAGAATATCATCCCTGTCTTTTCCATTTGTCACAAGAGAAACAAGTATACCCTTATCAAGAAGCATTCTGGAAATACTGCTTGCCAGGGATATCGCCTCCTCAAGAAGCTTATTCGTCTCGATCATATAATCATTATCAAGATTAAGCATAATACGAACTCTGCTGTCAGTAGTGTATCCATACATGTTGACCATCAGCTCGCGAGACTTAGCGCTCTGCTTCCAGTTAATACTTCTGTACGGATCAAATGGCTGATACGGTCTTATACCCCTGAAGGTCATACTGTCCTCTACAATACTTTTTTTAGACTCAAGCTCACCCATGATTCCTTTAAAGAATATACGTATCTGTTCGGTATTTATCTTCTTAGGGAAAATGTATATAGTATCGGTATGTCTTATTTTGGTTGCATATACTCCCGTCAGGAAAAAATCTCTCACGAGAATACTTGCATTATTAACAGCAACCACTCCCCTGTCTCTTCCCACAAATTCGAGCCTCCTGGTTATCCTCTGATGACCGAGTATGGAAAAAAGCTCATTCTTATGATATAGATCTGTTGTGCTGGAGTTTTCCCTTTCAATAAACCTTAGCTTTTTATCCACGGAAAACTTCAAATGAAAAACAGGAAGAGGCAAAAACTTATTGTTCGAAATGATTTCGATAAGCTCTGCGTTCTCCCCGCATTCTATGTAGTCCCGATTGAAGCGAACTTCTGCATCGAGACCCTTATTCCAAAACTTTCTATACAGAAATCTCTGCATAAAATAGATAAATGTAAGTAAAATTACAGCAACTACAAGCTTCATAACTCACTCACCCAAGTAACTACCAATGAAAAAAACTAATCCCATTTTTCCACCGGAACCTCAACACCTGAAACAATGCCCTTAATGATATCTCGTACATCCTTAAGACCACTTACTCCTGCACCGGTTATAACCCTATGCGAATAAACATATGGTGCAAGAAATCTGACATCGTCAGGAGTCACATACTCTCTTCCTGAAATAGCAGCAAATGCCTGTGACATCCTCATAAGATTAAGCGATGCTCTTGTGCTTACTCCCGAAAACAGCTTTGATGATGTTCTGGTTGCATCAGAGATATCTACGATGTAGTTCATCACAGCCTTATTCACCTTTATCTGCTTTATCAATTCAGATGCTTTTACTATATCCGAACCTGTGCAGACCGCACTCACCTCATTCTGAGGTGCGTCTATTATAAATCTCTCAAGAACAGATACCTCATCATCCTTAGAAAGATCACCCATTGTAAGCTTTACCATGAAACGGTCAAGCTGAGCCTCAGGAAGAGGAAATGTTCCGGTCGTTTCAATCGGATTCTCTGTAGCTATAACTATAAACGGAGAAGGAAGCTCTCTGCTGACACCGTCAACTGTCACTACCCTTTCCTCCATTGCTTCCAGAAGAGCACTCTGAGTACGAGGAGTCGCTCTGTTTATCTCATCTGCGAGTAACACGCTGGTAAAAATCGGTCCGGCAATAAACTCAAACTCCTGAGACTTCTGACTGAATATATTCAGACCTGTGATATCCTGCGGCATCAGATCAGGTGTGAACTGCACTCTTCTGAAGCCGGTATCTATGCTGTCTGCAATACATTTGGCCATAGTGGTCTTTCCTGTTCCGGGCATATCCTCCAGGAGGACATGACCACCTGAAAGCATGGCCGAAAAGACGAGGGAGAAAACCTCCTCGCTTCCGATCATGACCGTACGTATATTCTCTAAAACCCTTGAATATAATTCCCGAACCACAGTTATATCCATTTTTTTAACCTCTCAAAAACAACACCAATTATATAACACTATCACTTAAAATACTCAACACCTGCTTCAAACAGCTTCTGATCCTTATCACCGTAGATGTTAAGGTAAGTATTCTTGTCACGACGCTCTGAGTGACCCATCTTTCCAAGCACACGTCCGTCAGGACTTGTGATTCCTTCGATAGCCATGTATGAACCATTGATGTTATAATCCTCGTCCATTGTAGGATTTCCTTCAACATCGACATACTGTGTAGCGACCTGTCCGTTCTCAAAGAGCTTCTTCAGCCACTCCTGCTTAGCAACGAAACGTCCTTCACCATGTGAAATAGGAATTGAATAAACCCCACCGAGCACAGCCTTTCTAAGCCATGGGCTCTTGTTTGAAACAACCTTTGTATATGCTATACGAGACTGATGACGTCCGATTGAGTTACGTGCAAGTGTAGGACTCATCTCTGTCTGCTCAACTATCTCTCCTGTAGGAACGAGCCCCAGCTTGATGAGTGCCTGGAATCCGTTACAGATACCAAGTGCAAGTCCATCACGCTCATTAAGGAGCTTCATTATCTCATCCTTTATCTTTTCATTTCTAAATGTAGTTGCTATGAACTTACCTGAACCATCAGGCTCATCACCACCGGAGAAGCCTCCAGGGAACATGACGATCTGAGACTGGCTGATAGATCTTGCAAATGCATCAACTGAATCTCTGATTCCCTGTGCATCCATATTGTTTAATACGATAACGTCTACCTCAGCTCCGGCTCTTTCAAATGCTCTTGCACTGTCATACTCGCAGTTTGTTCCTGGGAATACAGGAATGAATACCTTCGGCTTTGCAACCTTGTTCTTTGCAACGATTATATTCTTTGCCTGATATACTCCACCCTCATAGCCTGTAAGCTCCGGATTATATCTGTACTTAAGCTCTGACTCAGGTGTTCCTGCCTTCTTAGCTTCCTTATAATCCTTAGCGTGTCCTTCGAAACGAGCTTCTACGCCACTATCTGTACTGAATACCTTCTTAAGCGGTGTGGTCCATGCCTTAAGAGCCTCGTCCATAGTTACCTTAACTGATCCATAGGTGAACTGTTCTTTATCATTTACTGTACCGATAACTCTTGCAGGAAGTCCGAGTGCCTTAACATCATCCGGCTTAACCTCCATGATGATTGAACCATAATCCTTACGACCAAGCTCAGCCTCGTCTATTACATTTTTATCAAGATCAGCACCAAGCTTGTTACCAAAGCCCATCTTGCTGACTGCTTCAATTACACCACCGAAACCAACTGCAAAGGCAGACTGGATAAGTCCGGCTGTTGCAGCCTTTCTTACAAGTGCATACTTCTCAAGAACATCCTCATATACAGGTACATCAAACTCATCCTTCTTGATATCAAGCTTAAGGATCATATTTCCTGCCTGCTTAAACTCGGATGAAACAACATTTTCTACTGTATTCATAACAACAGCAAATGAACAAAGTGTCGGAGGAACATCTATCTCGTTGAAGGAACCGGACATACTGTCCTTACCACCGATTGATGGAAGTCCAAGACCTATCTGTGCACTGTAGGCACCGAGAAGTGCTGCCAGAGGCTTACCCCAGCGAGTCTTATCCTCTGTCATTCTCTCAAAATACTCCTGGAATGTAAGACGTATCTTTGATACATCACCACCTGCTGCTGCGATTTTTGCAACTGAATCAATTACCGCATAGATAGCTCCGTGATATGGGCTCCAGCTGAGAAGATATGGATCAAGACCATAGCTCATCATGCTGACAGCGTCTGTCTTTCTTGTACCAAGCATCGGAACTGTTGCAACCATTGTCTGCATTGGTGATAACTGATACTTACCACCATAAGGCATAGTAACTGTGTTAGCTCCGATAGTTGAGTCAAACATCTCAACAAGTCCACGCTCTGAAGCAACGTTCAAATCAGACAGAATATCAAGCCACTTAGTCTTAACATCAGCGTTCTTATTGCTGTATACTTCAGTGCTGTCCTCAGCATCGATACCTGCAAATGGTTTTACAGTTTCTGATGGCATCAGTACCTCAGCCTGTGTTTCCTGATGAGCACCATTTGTGTTCAGGAATGCACGACTGATATTTACTATTTCCTTACCTCTCCACTTAAGAACAAGTCGAGGGCTCTCTGTAACTGTAGCAACCTTAACTGCTTCAAGGTTTTCTTCTCTTGCATAGCCAAGAAGCTTGTCTGCATCTGCCGCATCAACAACAAGTGCCATTCTCTCCTGTGACTCTGATATAGCAAGCTCTGTTCCATCAAGTCCGGCATACTTCTTAGGTACAAGATCAAGATTGATATCAAGTCCATCAGCAAGCTCACCGATAGCAACTGAAACACCACCTGCTCCGAAGTCGTTACATTTCTTTATAAGCTTTGTAACCTCAGGTCTTCTGAAAAGACGCTGAAGCTTTCTCTCTGTAGGAGGATTACCCTTCTGAACCTC
>CACYJP010000032.1 GCA_902774725.1 uncultured Lachnospiraceae bacterium | reverse complement strand
AGAGCAATCGTTGAAGAGCTTATCAAAAAACAAGAAAGCACCAGGCAGCCCGGACTTCTGCCACTCAGACATGAACGTATGGCTACCTCTCCTTTCCATTTCTTCAGAGGCAGTGCTATCCTTCAGGCACATGACCTAGCCACTACTCCACGTACGGGCTTTATCGTACAGGCCTGTGGTGATGCGCATATATCAAACTTCGGATTATTTGCCTCTCCGGAACGAAGAGTTGTATTTGATATCAATGATTTTGATGAAACTCTTCCCGCTCCATTCGAAGTCGACATCAAGCGACTCGTAGCAAGCATTGAGATATGCGGACGAAGCAGAGGCTTTTCAAAAGAAAAACGAGAAGCCGCAGTCAGAGATGCTGCTTCCATGTATCATCAGGCCATGCGTGATTTCTCGGATATGGGCAATATGGAGGTCTGGTACAAGCACATGGATCTGGAAAATGTAATGGAAAACGATCCACATTTCCAAAATAAAAAGCAGCTCAGTATCATGAAGGACGCCATCAATAAAGCGCTTGGCAAAAACAGTGAACGTGCTCTTTCAAAGCTTACCGAAACCGTTGACGGTAAGCTTCAGATAAAAAATAATCCTCCTCTTGTAGTCCCTATAAGAGTTATGCTGAATGAGGAAAAAGAAAAATACGACTTTAATTACAACATAAAAAAGGCGCTCGACCTTTATAAAGAAACTCTTCCGACAGACAGACGCCCACTTATAGACAGCTACGAGCCTATTGAGCTTGCTCACAAGGTTGTAGGTGTTGGAAGTGTCGGACAACGTGCATGGATACTTGTAATGATGGGACGTGAAAACGGCGATCCGCTTGTACTACAGATAAAGCAGGCTGAAAGATCAGTCCTGGAGGAATATTACGGAAAGAGCATCTATTCAAAATCCGGCAGGCGAGTAGTTGAAGGTCAAAGAGCTATGCAGACTGCTGGCGACATACTTCTTGGCTGGCTCAGACTTCCGGGATACGAGGGTGTCGACCACGACTATTATGTAAGACAGCTATGGGATGCAAAGGGATCCTTTGATATAGACAACATAACCGAAAACGGTTATCACGGTCTCTCCTCCGCCTGTGCGTGGACGCTTGCTCATGCTCATGCCAAAACAGGTGACCGCCACTCTATCTCAGGCTATCTCGGAAAAAGCGATGCCTTTGTGGATGCAATGGTTTCATATGCAGCGTGCTATGCAGATCAGAGTGAAGCCGATTACGAAGTATTCTTAAAAATGATTTAAAACAAAAACTGCGCGGTTTAATAAGCCACGCAGCTTTTGTATTTCTTGCTATTCATTAATATCCGTAACCTTCAGATTCTTAACCTTTCTGAACGCCAGATAATCAATGATTCCTGCAAATATAGTTTCCATTCCAATCGCAAATATCCATGACTTGATCGAAACGCTTCTTTCGTACATAGTGTAATCAGTTTCGATAAAGCTGATCATAAGCTTTGCCATAAATATACCAACTACAACCGCAATAATAAATGATATGAAGGTAGTTGCTACAGTTTCCTTAGTCAGGTAACCGATACACTGCTTCGTACTGAAGCCGTTTACTCTCATGACAATCAGCTCCTTACGTCTTCTTGCCACAAATATGTTGGTAAGATTGGACAGGATAAATATACTCATAAGTATCGCAAAGCCTGTAAGAATAAGGACTATCATATCATAGATCATACTAAGCACCTTGTAAGAATCCCTTACACTCTGAGGTGTGTTGACTGTAGCCTCCGGGAAGACATTCCTAAGCTGCTCTTCGAGCTCGTTTACATCAGCACCCTTCAGCTTTATAAACATTACATTGTTTACAAAGTCTTCACCGGTAAACTTCTTATAGGCTGAATCAGACATGACCAGATCACGTCCAACATAGTTGTTATATACTCCCTTAACCTCAACATCAACCTTACCGAGATCAGGCTTATACAGAGTTATCTTATCTCCAACCTCAAGACCTGTTCTCTCATAAAGTCTTGACTGAATGAGTACTCCATCTTCCGGAATCTTCATTTCTTCACCCGTAAAATAGTCTATAACAGAATAATAATCCGGATGCGCCATACTATTAAGAATAGTAACTGTTGAGTACTCCTTCAGATCACCTACATGGTATATGGTTATTGAGCTTCCTGCTTTAGAGTAAACAGCACCACTTTCGGCTATTAACTCTTCAGTCTTTTTTATCTCATCCTCAAAGTCCTTACCAGTAGGATAATTTATGCTTACATCATACTTATAGACATCTGTCAGCTGATTATCGATCATATCCGAAAATGCAAACTTCAGAGTGAAGCCCGCTCCGATCATCGAACAGCTGGCTGATATAATTACAACAGAAATAATAACACGAACTATATCGTTCAACATATTTCTTCTGATAAGTCTTGAATAGATAGAAGCACCCTTCTTGACATTCTTTGACTTAGCAGCTCTTTTCCTTACTCTCTTAAGACTCGCCTGACCACTCACAAGCTCTACAGCAGATAGCTTTAGAAGCGTGTGACACGCCGCATATGTAGCCGCTATAGCTACCAGTATTTCTATCATACTTATTCCCGCCGCAGGAACTACATCAAAATACATCTCAGGTATGCCGACTATGTAGAGTAGTCCAATTCCCTTCTGGAATATGAACTGAAGAAGGAAATTCAGTCCAAAGCCTGCAAGTATTCCTGTTGTTACAGCCGATACACCAAAAAGCGTATATTTGGATCTGATAGCACTATTAAAGAATCCAAGTGACTTCTGCGTTCCAACCAGACTCTTCTGTTCATCAATAATAATGGTTATAGTCGAGAAGCACACAAGTATTCCAATCAGGATAAATACAATTATGAAGCATGCAGCTGACGCTTTAATTATATTTACAACAGTATATATATCTAAAAAGCCTTCGTTCGCTCTTCTGCTCTGGAGAACAAAATGTGTCGAGCTCACTCTTATAAGACGCAAGAGTACTCTTCGCAGAAGCCAGCTGCGACTTACCACTTGAGATAAGATCTTCAGCCTCCTTCAGCTTCTTCTCAGCCTCTT
This sequence comes from uncultured Lachnospiraceae bacterium, assembly GCA_902774725.1. GTDB lineage: Bacteria > Bacillota > Clostridia > Lachnospirales > Lachnospiraceae > Eubacterium_Q. The sequence continues at coordinate 15,364 of CACYJP010000032.1, read as the reverse complement.
CGGTTTTTTCTGCCAGAGTTTTATCGAGTTCATCAACTGTTTTAGCGTTTTTCTCAAACTCCGCCTTACCTTCTTCGTATTTCTTTTTTCCTTCGTTTATCTGGCTTTCGCCATCAGCGATCTTCTTCTCAGCCTCAGCTATTTCAGCTTCGTACTTAGCTATTAACTGATCAGCCTCTGCTATTTTTTGATTAAGAGTTTCAACAGCTTCCTTAAGGACATCCTGCGATGCCATAGCCATACCAACCTTGATCATCTGGTCCCTGATCAGTTCTTCTCCCGGCTCTGTCATCATTCCTACTCTCGTATCGCCATATCCCAATAGTTCAGCGGCAGAATCGAGGTATGAAAGAATACCTGAGATATTCATGTCAGGGTCTGTTGCTTCCACAAACGCTCTGATGATTGATGATCCCGGAAAACCATTCACAAAAAGACTGTCGAATTTATCGAGAACATCAAGCACCTTAACATCGCCATAAAAAACCTGGGCAAATGTAAAGAAGTCTCTTACATTCATCTCCCTTATAAAAGGCATAAGCGGTGCAGCTCCTCCGTAAAGAGCCTCATCTACAGCTGCACCCATTTCTGAATCAGCCTTAGCTCTTACATCAGTCGTATCCTGATCATTAATAACTGCATCAACAACAGGAGTATAAATACTCTTCGCTTTCTCCTTAAGATCGTAATACTGCTGAGGAACAACCATTCCGGTTGATGCTGCGATATTATTCAAAAGCTTCTCAAAATTATCAACCTCAGCCTTAGCTGCATTTGATTCATCAATGGCTGCATCCAGCTTTGCTTTTGCGCTGGCAAACTTTTCCTCTGCCTCAGTCTTTTTAGTCTCATACTCACTCTTAGCTGTAGCAAGCTTGGAATTTGCTACGGCAAGCTCTGCATCAGCCGTGTCCAGCTTTGCTTTTGCGCTATCTAACTGCTCCTTCGCCTGCTTAAGAAGAGTCTGAGCATCTGATATCTGAGACTTTCCGGCTTCAATCATAGATGTAGCCTGTGCTTTTGATTTCTCATAGGTATCAATTCCGGTAGTGAGAAGCTTTTCCTTTTCACCTATTTCTTTATCGTAGCCATTTATCTTATCTCTGGCTTCCTGCAGCTTCTTCTCGGCATCAGCTATCTTATCATCATATTCCTTCTGTCCGTCTTTTATTTTCTTCTCAGCGTCAGCTATCTCTTTATCTGCCTCCGCTTTTTTATCATCAAGCTCAGACTGTGCCTTGTTTTTGATTTCTGTGTCATGGTCTGTTCCAAGTCCGTCCATGATTTTTTCGAGTCTTTTTTCTGTTGGTTTTACCGCTTCATAATATTCATTAGAAAAAAGATATGTATCATCAGGATACTCAACGTCTATTATCGCTCTCAGATAATAACCATTGGTCTTTTCCATATCAAATGCCGCATCCGGAGCAACAACAAAATCACAAAACTTTGTTCTCATATAATCCGGATGATTTACAAGAGCTGTGACCTTGAACTTCTTTGTCTTTAAATACTGCGAAGCTGATTCATCTGCTACAACTTCGATATAATCACCTATTTTGATTCCGGTATTACGTGAAAGGATGTCAGATATAGCAACCTCATCCTGTTTTTCAGGCTTCTCACCTGCAACGATAGTAGGAATACTGACCCTCTCAGTCCAGCTGACAAAGTCTATTGGTGTTTTTTTGTCTTTATATAACAAGCTTACCTTCAGAAGATTGAAAGGCTCTACAGCCTCTACACCTTCGACCTCTTTTATTTTATCTATTTCAGTCTGGGATACACCTGTTGTACTGACAACCTCCAGGTCCTTAAAGTTCTGCTCTTTGTAGTAAGCTTCACCCATATCAGACATAGACTGCTTGTAAAAATCGCAACCTAAATAACAACCCACCGACATCATGATTACAATTACGATGGATATCCAGGAAACTCTCTTCTTTTTTACATTTCTGACTGCATCCTTCAGCTGAGTTATCTTCATCTTGGTTTCCTTGCGATAAATGTATTAGCCTGCTATCAAAACAATAAGTGTACCAGCCTGCTATCAGAGCACTACCATGAAAGCTCGGTAGCCTTTACCGGTGCCATATTTACTCTGACGCTCGAGATCATTCCATTCTTGAGCTTCACAACTCGGTCAGCCATTTTAGCTATCTCCGGGTTATGTGTTATCATACATACTGTTTTATGCTGGTTTCTGACTATTTCCTCAACCAGCTCAAGAACCTCTATACTTGTCTGGTAATCAAGCGCTGCTGTTGGCTCATCCGCAAGTATGACTCGAGGATTTTTAACAAGCGCTCTTGCGATAGAAACTCTCTGCTGCTGTCCACCGGACATCTGTGCAGGGAAGTTATTAGCTCTGTCTGTAAGACCAACCATTTCTATAGCATCCTCTGATTTGATTGGATTCTTGCTGTTTTCTGCAACGAATTCAACATTTTCGAGCGCTGAAAGGTTTGGCATAAGGTTATAAGACTGGAATATAAATCCTATATAGTCTCGTCTGTAAAGTGTCAGGTCATCCTCTGTTGGATGAGAAAAGTCCTTACCATCTATCTCAATAGTTCCATCTGTCAGTGAATCCATACCGCCGATTATATTCAGCATAGTAGTTTTACCACAACCACTTTCTCCGAGTATTACAAGAAACTCACCCTCATATATATCAAGGTCAATTCCCTTAAGAACCCTTACTCTGTTTTCACCCGACTGGAACTCTTTTACGATGTTCTTCAGAGAAATGATCGGGTCCTTTTTCTCCATTATCTTGACGCTGTAGCCCTTATCCTCGATGTCAAGTGCGGCAATTGTTGCTATATTTGCAGATAACATCTGGTCTGCGTCGTCAAAGACTCCGTCTATCTTATTGACAAGCTGAAGACATCCGTACACTCCTCCCCTTGTCATCAAAGGGATGCAGAGCATAGTCTTTGTCTCTAGTCCGGTTTCCTCATCAGCATTAGTAGAAAACCTGGCATCACTCGAAGCATCATCTATAACGACAGGTTCCTGTCTGTTAAAAACATACCCCAGTATTCCCTGTTCATTGTCAACACTGACACCGGTTACATCCATTTTTCCGGAGCACGCAACTATATAAAGTCTTGAATCATTTTTATTGTATATCCAAGCAAATCCATTTTCACATTTTACTGCATCTACCAGAATATTCAGGCAGGATGCAAGACCATTTTCCATCTGTTTTTCATTCTGAAGAGCTTCTGTTGCATCCCAAATGGCCTGTACATATTTGGATCTTGAATCACCCATAGTCTTACCCTTCCAAGTTTATTTTTTAATTAATTATCAGTCAATTATCATTCAATTATCAGTCTATTATAAAAACTTTGTTTATAGCTTCTTAACCTTATTATTTTATCATAGTATTTATTTTTTTAAAAGGTTACAAAAGACGAAAACACTATATAAAAAGACGATTCTTTTGTGCATAGTATACTCAAAAGAATCGTCCTCTGATCATTATTATCCGATATATTCACAGGCTGCAAGTGCTGCAACTGCTCCATCTGATGCCGCAGTTGTAAGCTGTCTTACTGCCTTTGTCCTACAGTCACCTGCCACGAAAACTCCACTCATTTGAGTCTTACAGCTCTCATTAGCTTTTATATAACCTTTTTCATCAAGCTCTACTACACTTGCAAAAGGTTTATTATCAGGTTCCTGTCCTATAGCGATAAACAGTCCGGATACAGGTATCTCTTTTATATCTCCTGTATTCTTATTCTTTACCGCAACCTTTTCAAGCCTGTCATCACCTATCAGCTCAGTAACAGTACTATCAAGGATGTACTCTATATTGTCCTTACCCTTCAGTGCCTCAAGGTTCTTTGGCTCACCTCTGAACTGATCACGTCTATGAATTATGTAAACCTTGCTGCAATAGTTCGACAGAAACAGAGCATCCTCAAGTGCTGTATTTCCACCACCGTTTACTGCAACATCCTTACCTTTAAAGAAAGCTCCATCACAGGTTGCACAGTAGGATATCCCCTTACCGAGAAGCTCTTCCTCTCTTGCTAAACCAAGATGCCTGTTTTTAGCACCGGTCGCAAGAATCACTGAGCGGCACTCGAACTCTTTACCTGACTGCGTGGTTACCACATATGTACTCTTATCAACATCCGAGCCAGGCTTCTCCTCTATTCTGGCTGCCTTCTCATATATGATTTCAGCTCCAAGCTCTGTTGCCTGCTCGAAAAGAGCCATTGAAAATTCAAATCCACTGGTCTTTTTAATACCCGGATAGTTTTCAATCTCCGGAGTATTTACTATCTGACCACCAACAGTAAGGGCTTCAAGACAAACCGCGTGCTTTCCTGCTCTTTCTGCATATATCGCAGCAGACAGGCCTGCCGGTCCAGCGCCTATAATTAAAACATCTATCATATCCTATACCCCATTATGAAATAGTATCTACTATTTTCTGCTTTGGAACTGCACCTACTATACGATCTGTCTCTTCTCCATTCTTGAAAAGGATCATACATGGGATGCTTGAGATACCATACTTAATAGCGAGTCTCTCTGCCTCGTCTACGTCAATAGCCGCAAACTTTACATCAGGAGTCTCCTCTGAAACCTGATCAAGTATAGGAGCCATCATCTTGCAAGGTCCGCACCATGTAGCAAAAAAGTCTACAAGTACAGGTGCCTCACTCTTTAATACAACCTCTTCAAACTGTTCTTCATTTATATGATTTACTGCCATTTTAGTTTCCTCCTTCTAAATTCCCTAAAACCTTATATAAAAGTATATATAATTGCTCAGCCTCCTCGGGACTTAAGTTTACACAGCTGCCCATTTCACGTGGCACTGAAACTATCTTATCCTTCAGCTTCTTTCCTTTTTCTGTAAGCTCGACTATTACGCTTCGCTCATCCTCTTCTGACCTGTACTTCTTCAGATACTCTTTTGCCTCAAGCTTTTTCAGGACAGGAGTCATTGTACCGGAATCAAGGTATAGACATTTACCGAGATCCTTTACATTCATCCTCTTATGCTCCCACATAGCCATCATAGTTATATATTGTGTGTATGTGAGATCAAACTTATCAAGCAAAGGCTTATAGTGACTTATAACCGCCTTCGAGCACGCATAGAGTGGAAAGCACAGCTGATTTTCAAGTTTTAAACAATCATACTTACTCATTTATAGTTTCCTCTTTTGTATCTTTTTATAATATCTTTTTTATAATATCTTGATATAGTTTTTTCCGGTAGCTTCCGGAGTCTTCATAGATCCTCTTCTACTATATCAACTTCTCTACACATTCAGCAACCTTTTTCATATCTGCTGTTGGCTCAAATCTTGCAACCACCTCACCCTTACGGTCAATGATGAACTTTGTGAAGTTCCACTTGATCTCAGGATTATTCTTATAATCCTTATCCATCTTCTTAAGAAGTGCTGACATTGCAAGAGCCTTAGGTCCTTTTCCGAAGCCCTCGAAGCCCTTCTCTGCTTTAAGGAACTTGAACAGCTCTATCGCATCCTCTCCGTTTACATCAGACTTTTTCATCTGTGGGAACTGAGTATGATACTTAAGCTGACAGAATTCATGTATCTCTTCATCAGATTCAGGAGCCTGTCCTGCGAACTGATTGCAAGGAACATCGATTATCTCAAAGCCCTGATCATGGAACTTTTCATACATAGCCTCAAGGTCCTTATAATGTGGGGTGAATCCACAGCCTGTTGCTGTATTTACTACAAGTACTACCTTTCCCTCATAATCCTTCATTGATACCTCACTGCCGTCTGCAGCCATTACTGATAAATCATAAAACATAATATTATACCTCCTAAAGCCTGTTTAATTTCGTTTGTTTTAATTGTGTACAATTTAATTATACGCAATCTTATCTGGTTGTCAATACATTTTTTTTCAAAAAAAACTCCAAAGCAGATCAAGGTTCAATCACCTATCTACTTTGGAGCTTTAAAATCTCAGGTTATTTCAGATTATCATCCCTCCCAAAAAAGCTCATCCAGTGTTTTATCAAGCACGTGACATATAGTTATGCAGAGCTTTATAGTCGGATTATAATCACCCTTTTCTATTGAATTGATTGTCTGCCTTGAAACTCCGACAGCCTGAGCAAGGTCAGCCTGCGACATGTCCTTAGCTGCCCGGGCAGACTTAAGTTTTAGATTCTTCATCTACGTCTGCCTCCTACTCTTCTTCTTCGTCAAGGTCATCCTTACTTATTCTACTCTTTATGAGTAGGACAATACCGATAATAACAAAGCTGATTCCACAGATAAAATTCATAAATGGTGAGCTTAGCTTTCCTTCCTCTATCATCTTTCCACGATTCATCTCTAAAATCGAGATGCCAAAATTCAGAAGTCCTATCAGTACAAACATGACCATTGCTCTTTTTCTGCTTTCATTCATGCCAAAGTAACCATCATTAAGTATCGCATAGCTTGTATGAACCAGCACAGAAATCATTATGATGATAAAAGGAATCACATGTCTCTTAATCGGAATATCTATTTTAAATGCATCTATAAAGCTGTATAACGCAAGAAGTATAACTGCAGTCCAGAAGGCTATTCTATACGCTCTTCCTCTTACAATATGCTGTCTCTCATCATACTTAGCTCTTAATGAAGAATCCTTTTTTATAAACTTCAGTATAACCAGTACAAGAAAAACAGATATTACGCCTCCGACTATAACTCCGGCCAATTTAGCAGTGTTCATTAAATCACCCTCTTATTTATTACTAGCAAGCATCTTAAACGCTTTAACAAGATCCACTTTATTTCCCTTATATAATGACATCATTGTATAGAGCTTTCCTGCGAGGAACAGAAGCAGTCCGGTTAAAACAACCATTATTCCAAGTCCTGCAAGTGCAAGCGACGTGCTGCAAAGGCCTGTACAAACACCGGATGGAAGTACAAATGCTCCGGTACATGGAAGCAGATAGATCCAGTTCGCAAATGATGTACCGTTCATGTTAAATATTACTATGTAGAAGCTCACAAGAATCAAAATAACAAATATACCCTGATTACTTGCTGCCTGCTCCCTGCTTGAAGATATAGCTCCGCAAATAGCAGAAATTGAGCAATAGAATACTATTCCGAGAAGCAGAACAAGAACTCCTATGATTACATTTATCGGTGTAAATAAGTTCATTTCCTTGAAGCTCTTCAGGAATGTGATAAATGCCAGCTCATTTTTCGGGTAAAGATTTTCTACCAATACATATCCTGTTACAAAGCCTCCTACGAGCGCTGCAATCCAGACGAAAAGCTGAAGGAAGGCTGCCGCAAGTATTCCCATCATCTTACCGAATATAAGTGCCTGCGGATGTATGGAAACAAGCATTGTATCCATAAGCTTATTTGATTTCTCCAGAACTACATTCTGCATAATTCCGTTACCATACATAATTACTATAAAGTAAATAACTATGATGGCAAGAAATGTAAGAACCATATTGGCAACCTTAAGGATTTCACTATTATTCTGCTCCTTAAGTGCCGCCTTGTCATTCATAAGACTTGAGTCACTTGCATATCCGTCTGCTGTATAAACATCAGAATTAACAGGAATTGAAACCTTTGCAAGCTCCTGCATAGGAAGTCCTGATGCAAGAACTGTAAATGTCTGATCAGCTTCTTCTATAAAGTCCTCATAGTTTTCTGCTGTAGTTTTATCTATAGTACTGTTCTCAGGAATGATTATTCTCTCTGATATCCTGTCCTCATGAGTTATCTCCAGGATAAGACTGGTTTTCTCATCACCCGCCTTAACAGTGTCTAGTGCATCATCTACACTCTTTGCAGGTATATACTCTATAGCTGTGTACTCTTCAACTCCGAGAGCATTAAGAGAATTGAAGTCCTCGAGCGGTGTGTTATCTGACACAACATATATCTTATCAGCACCACAGCTTTTGATACCCTCTTCGTCCTCTTCAGATGAAGCTCCCATAAAGAAGAGAATAACTGCAGGAACGGCAAAAAGGAGGATTGCAAAAAGAATAGTTCCAATCTTGTAGCCTTTTGTTGTTACCTGATTATGAAATGTAAACTTAAATACTTTACTGAAATTCTTAAACATCTTACATTACCCCCTTACGCTTTAAGTGACTTGATTATAGTCATAAACTTTGGTGTACTTGAGTCACTGAGAACAAGTGTCCTGTATGTCTTTGCGCAAAGCATAGTAACGACAACAAGCACTGCGAGCTGTATAGCCAGAGCTAGTCCTACCTCCGGCAGCCCTATTCTTCCTGTTGCATACATAACCGGCATGGAGTAATAAGAAAATGGAGGAATGTATGTAAGCACCATATTCCATACATCCTTATCTACTGTTCCAAGCATAAATGATGCGAAGTATCCTACCATCGCGATCATCATTACCGAACCTGTTGCATTCTGAGTATCCTCAGGCTTTGAACATGCACTACCGAATATACCGGCCAGAACGGAAAATGATAATACGCCGAAAACTATAGTCACAACAACTATGATTGTTGTTACAATTCCGGAATCACTGAAAAGTGACATATTGATAACGCCGCCATTATTTATCTTGCTTAAATCGATATTAAATACATTTTCCATGAGCAGATTGGATGCCTTAGTAGCTAAAAGTCCACCAACAAGGATCATAAATACATAAGTAAGCATACCAAAGATCTTTCCCATAAGTAGAGCCATAGGTCTAACACTTACGAGTATATTTTCAGCAAGCTTTGACTGCTTTTCTTCTGTAACAGAGGTAATTACATATGAGTTTGAAAGTGTTATTACTAAAAAGATGAGTATAGAGAAACCGGTCATATAGGTAGAATATGAGGCACCTGTCATAGTTTTTTCAAGCTCATCCTTGTATTCACTCTGTAAAACTGCACCTTCATCCTTTACTCCCTGAGAAAGCTTCATTATATCAGCCTCACTGATACCGGTATCCTTCATCCTTGCATCCAAAAACTGACTGTTTACAAGATCGGTTATATCATTTATCTCGTTTGTTTTAACCTCTGAATCGTTACCGATTATTCCGCTTACCTTGTAGCCTGATTCACCCAGCTTGATTACAACCAGGGAATCCTTTTTACCAAGAGACGAAATCAGCTCATCCTCAGACTTTTCGCCAGCCTGATAAAATGTGATCATTTCCTTTTTAAGACCACCCTCTTTTTCTGAGAAGCTGTCTTCGGTGATCATATCAAACTTTATATCTGTATCATTCAAGATCATGATTTTCTCAGAAGTAAGATCATTCAGGATATCGCCTTCCTTCATACTCTTCTCCTGAGTATTTGTCAGTAAATAGTTTATAGGTCCTATAGCACCCATAAAAATGATCATCATTATGAGTGATAATAGGTATGTTATATTTTTCAGAGTCTGAAGGACGGTAAACCTGTAAACCTTACCGATTCCCTTCATACTATATATATTTTCATGTTTATTCATTTTTATCATTCCTTCCTGTAAGATATAAGACTTTTACTCTTCTTCCTCGTCTATTTCTCCACCAACTGCCTTTACGAATATCTCGTGAAGTGACAGCTCGCTTAGATCAAATCTTACTATAGGAATTCCTGCACTTATCAGGTTTGCGAGGAGCTTGTTAGCCTGCTCATCACCTGTAACCTTGATGCTATACTCAAACTCTTTCTCTGTAACTATTTCAGCACCAACTTCTTTTATGTATGAAGATATATCCTGCTCTACCTTAAGACTTAAGTTTACTCTTCCGGTCTCTTTCTTTATCTCATTAAGATTTCCGGATACAACAGCATTGGATCTGTGAAGGATAGTTATATCTGTACAGAACTCTTCAACAACCTCCATCTGGTGACTTGACATGATGATATACTTTCCGGCTGCTATCTGCTCTCTGACAACCTCTTTAAGTATGTCAGCATTTACCGGATCAAGTCCTGAGAATGGCTCATCGAGGACAATCAGCTCAGGATCTGAGATCAGAGCTATAAGGAACTGTATCTTCTGCTGATTACCCTTTGAAAGCTGATCAGGGCTCTGAAGCTTTGCCTTTTTCTTCTTGCCCTTCTTTGCAGCACTTACCTTCTCGCCTTTTTGCTTAGCGATTATTTCAGCAGCCTTTTCAGGATAGAGATACTCTTCAACCTTAAGCCTCTCAGCCCAGTACTTAATTCTCTCATCAATAGTTTTTCTATCTACGCCTCTCAGCTCTCCGAAGTATCTTATCTGATCGATAAGTGTGTACTTTGGATAAAGACCTCTCTCCTCTGCCAGATATCCGATATTGCAGTTATCGAATGTAAGTGGCTTACCATTCCATGTAACCTCACCGCCATCTCTATCCAGCATACCAAGAATCATTCTTATGGTTGTAGTTTTACCTGCTCCGTTAGAACCCAGCAGAGCATATACGCCCGGCTTAGTCATCTCAAAGCTGATATGATCAACTACGACCTTTTCTCCATACTTTTTGTAAAGATCTTTAACAACCAGTGACATTCCCTTGTCCTCCTTAAATATACTTAAAAACCTAAAGTGTTATCTCACAAATCATATAATAATACTCTCGCGACATAATGTCAAGTATATATTACAAAATGTAATCAAACAATTTACTACTTCATTGAACATACAATACAAAAAGGACGGTACACTTTGACCTACGTGACCGTCCCCTTTTATTGTTGAATATCTATTAAATTACTTAATTAACAGATTATGGTGTGAGCGATCTGTAAACACCCACGTGATCATATATTGCACGCCATGAGCTGAAGGCATTTCCCGTACAGCATACATAACGCTTTCCGTTATCCGCTTCGTAATAGCTTACGGCACAGCAGCCTGCTTCATCTACGAAGCCTGTTTTGGCTGCAACTACATTTCCATGCATTGGCTTATCTTCTATCTTGCGAAGGAACCAGTTTGATACCTCTATTGAAACTGCTTCTTCATCCGGTGCAGGCTCCGCACCTTCTGCCCCTTCCGCTCCCTCTGCCTGTTCAGTAGTTCCGTTTACCTCTGACGGATAATACGAATAGTCTGTTGTATAGGTTCTGAGCGAAAGAACATCTCTCAGAAGGTCATCCTGAACAGCAACACCGAGAATTACCGCCATATCCTTCATCGTACAGTGAAGCTCCTCGTCGTATATACCGACAACATTTGTGAAGTGAGCAGTCTCGGAAAGTCCCAGCTGCTTAACCTTTTCATTCATCGCATTCACAAAAGTCTCCTGGTCTCCGCAGCAATACTCTGCAAGTCCCATAGCAGCGTCTGCACCGGATGGAAGTATCGTGCCATAAAGAAGATCCCTTACAGTCACTTCGGCATTAGGCAGAAATCCAACAGCACTGCAATTATTTATTCTGCAATACTCTGTGATGTCTGTGTTTATGACAAATGTATCATCCAGGTTGGATTCGTCTATAAAGTCCCTTGCTGTCAGAACTGTAAGCACCTTGGTCATCGATGCAGGGCTGACAACCTTTTCACAGTCACGCTCTGCCACTATAGTGTCTGAGTCCAGGTCAACAAGTATCATATATGTACTTGTAAGCTGCTGTGTCTTTGTAGGATTACCAGGCTCTGTAATGTTGATTGATCCCTCAACATTATCAAGCTGAAGCGTAACTGTATCCCATGCACTTCCGCCTCCGGCATCCTCTGAGGATGTATCATGTCCGGCACTGTCGGATATAACCTGATCAAAAGCTTCAAGATCGGCTTTCGGAAGATGTATAGTACTATCAGTAGCAACAGGGTTATATATAGTCTTACCTGCCATCCAGCTATCTTCATCAATCAGTGCCGCATCACCATTCGGCTCTATCTCTTCTTCAGCTATCTCTGCCTGTCCGCTACTGGCTACCTCTTCAGTAGTTGCGGCAGCTGTAGTCTTTTCTTCGACCGCCTTTTTATCACGTTCCTTCTTGTCAAACATTATCTTAAAAAAGATGATTCCAAGAATAGTTACAAGAATCAAAGTTATGAATACAGAAAGAATTCTCAGAATAAAGACCTTACGTCTTCTTTTCATTTTGTTTATTTTCTTCTGACTCATCCTGTTAAAATCGTCACTCATTTTATGTCCTCTTTATCCTAAATATTTAACACAGAGCATAGTTATATCGTCGAACTGCTCAGCATCTTGAACAAACTTATCCAAATCTTCTGTTACGCCTTCTATTATTTCCTTAGGTCCTGACTCGCGGTTTTCATTCATAACACGGTTCAGAGAGTCTATTATTCTATCGCAGCCATAGAATTCGTCTGATGGATTTTGAGCTTCTGCTACACCATCTGTGTAAACATATATCATATCTCCCGGCTTAAGCTGAAGCGTTTCCTCAGGATATTTAGTTCCGAGATATCCACCTACTACAAGCCCATGTTTATCCTTGAAAAGCACAAACTGATCACCGTGATAAATAGCAGGATACTCATGACCTCCACTGGAGGTTGTAAGTACACCGGTTTTCAGATCCAGTATTCCGATCCATACAGTAATGAACATGTTAGATAGCTCTCTATTTTTGAGTCCATTGTTAAGCCTTTCCAGTATTTCACTACATCCTATTCCTGAAAGAGCGAAGCTTCGTATAGCTGTCGTAGCAGACATCATAACAAGCGAAGCCGGTACACCTTTACCTGAAACATCGGCTATGCACATACCTATATGATCATCGTCGATCATAAAGACATCATAAAGGTCGCCTCCAACCTCCTTTGCAGGATTCATTGATGCCCATACTTCGATCTTATCATTTATATCAAAATCCTTTATAAGTATACTATCCTGAATCTGTGACGCGAAATTAAGCTCTGTCTGAACTCTCTGTTTTTCACTTGCGAGCTTGATATTCTCATTCATATAATCATCAATCTCAACCGCAAGCTGTGAGATATCATTTGCCAGAACACCGATTTCATTCTCAGACTTTATCTCGGACATCTTCCTTACAACATCATCACTATCTTTATTCTCCATATAATCACGAAGTCCGCTTTCTACTTCAGTAAAAGGTGAAAGGACCTTCTTTCTGAGGAAAAACAGTATTACAAAGCATTGGAAAAGAAGACTTGTTACGATAAGTATGGCAACCAGAATAAGCGTATTATTAAAAATACGACTTCTCATATAACTCCAGTCATAGGATAAACAAAGCACCCACTCATGTTCCTTATCAAGTGCAAGATATCCAACATAATAATTCACATTGTTTGTAGGATCTTTCCAGTTTTCGAAAGCCGAATCCTCGCCTTCAATTATTTTTTTTGCGGCAGGATGATCATCCAGATCATAATCCCACTTACGTCCCAACGTATTTTCATCCAGTTTATTACCTTCAATATTATAAAAAACAAATCCTCTGTTTTTTTCACTGATATCCATTAAAAATGCGTGCGAGTAGTCAAAAGCATTTTCATTAATCTCTCTCTCAAAAACTTCAGAATAATAATAATACAAAAAAGCGCAAATATACGTCTTATCGTCATCAGATAGATTTTGAAAATCTGAAAAATCAGTGCTATCAAATACATCATCTTTACTTCTATCTACATCTTTTATTTCATCAATATGATGCTCAATATATGTAAATTCATCCTTCCATAATTGGATATCAATTGCATAACTGATTGCATTAAGATCTGCAGATATAGTCTTTTGCTTTTCTTTTAAATAAGTATGGGTATTGGTCAGCATAAAGATTGTAGAAATAAAAAGAATGCCCAAAAAGAAAACAAATGTTATAAGCTTTCCGACCTGAATAAGGATTTTTTTATTCTTCATATGACCACCAGGCTCCACGAGTTATAATTACATAAAAAATCAACACACATCTTATCTATTTTACATTTCCACGCTATATAAGTCAAATACTCAAGTAATTATTTAGGTATAGTAATCAACTCATCTAATTGCTATAATTACACTTATGAAAGCGTATATAAAAAGCAAATTTCCAAACAACTACAAAGCAGGCTTCGTAGCAAAGGACCTTTTTTCCGGAATCATTGTAGCTCTTGTGTCAATTCCTATTTCTATGGGCTATGCACAGATAGCAGGACTTCCGATGATTTATGGTCTCTATGGTTCTCTTTTTCCTATACTCGTTTTCGGACTACTCACAACATCCTATGATTTTGTTTTCGGAGTTGATGCAGCACCTGCCGCTCTCACCGGCGGAACTCTTGCTTCTCTCGGAATCGTGTCCGGTTCAAAGCAGGCTATGCAGGTTGTCCCGGTTCTCACATTTATTATAGGTCTCTGGCTGCTGCTCTTCTATTTCTTAAAGGCAGGCAGAGCTGTTAAGTATATCTCCGTTCCTGTTATGGGTGGATTTATAACAGGTATATGTCTCGAGATCATACTTATGCAGTTCTCAAAGCTGTACGGAGGTCAGGCAGGAACAGGAGAAATCACTGATCTTATATACAATCTATTCAAACAAATGAAATCCTTTCATCTGATTTCATTTATCCTCGGAATATCGACTATAATCGTAATACTTGTATTCAGAAGACTTGTTCCAAAGCTTCCGATGTCTGTTATTATGCTCGTTCTGGGTGGAGTCCTAACTCAGTGGATGGGACTTGCTGAAAAGGGTGTTATCACTCTTCCTAAGGTTAATGACGGCATCAAGATTCTCGGCAACGGTGAGCTCACAAAGAAGCTCGATGTAACAGCAGCAAAGTTCACAGCTTCTGCAAAAGAGAAGATTGAGAAGGCCGGAGGCACGGCTACGGAGGGCTAATAGGCATGAATGGTATTTTCGATACTGCAGTAAACGCTTTTCGTGTAGAGTCTATACGTAAAAGACTGCTCTATACCTTCATGATCCTGGGCATCTTCATGCTCGGCGGCCTCGTTCCCGTACCGGGAATTGACGGTGCAGAGTTCACTAATGTTATCCGTCAGTGGGGCCAGCTCGGCAGCATCATGGATCTCATCTCAGGTGGTGGCCTTATGCATGCCTCCATCCTGTCCCTTGGTGTATCACCTTACATCAACGCATCGATTATCATTCAGCTTCTTACTGTTGTAATCCCTGCTTTGGAAGAAATGTCCAAAGAAGGTGAGTCCGGCAGAAAGAAGATGGACAAGATCACACGTGTTTCGGCAATCGTACTGGCATTTGTCCAGTCCTGCCTCTTCTGCTACTCAACACGTTCTGCATTAAATGCCGCTCTTCCTACATGGCTTAATGCAGCACTCGTTGTTCTTGTATTCACTGCAGGTGCCGCAATCGTCGTATTCTTAGGTGAGAAGATCAACGATAAGGGTATCGGAAACGGTGTATCTTTGATAATCTTCGCAGGTATCGTTACACGTCTTCCTGACATGGCAA
>CACYJP010000031.1 GCA_902774725.1 uncultured Lachnospiraceae bacterium | reverse complement strand
AGGGCATTACTCAGAAGATATAAGATATATCAGGGAAAAGACAGACTTGAGGTATTCTTCGATAAAGACTTTAACCCTATCATAGATCTATGGTCCTACGGACATGATATAGAAGCTTCGTGGCTGATAGACAGGACGCTTGAGGTTCTTGATGACGATTACATAGGTGACAGTCTTCCGAAGCTTAAGAGACTCACGGATCTGCTTGCTGAAACGATTTACAAGATTGCCATATCAGAGGACGGCTCCATGCTTAATGAATGTGAAAAGGGAGTCGTGAACACAAAGAGGATATGGTGGGTTCAGGCTGAGGCGATCATAGGCTTCGTTAATTATTATCAGAAGCATGGCGGCGATAATAATCCGGAAGTGAGTGGATATCTGAGGGCTGCGGAGGCAGTGTGGGATATCTGCGATAAATACTTCATCGATAAAAGAGATGGAGGAGAGTGGTTTAACGAGCTCTTCGAAGACCTTACCCCAGACAGGTCAATGAATATTGTCGATGAATGGAAATGTCCTTACCATACATCCAGAATGTGTATGGAGATTATCAGGAGAATGAGCGCAGAGTGATCTGATAAAGGTATACTAAAGCGCTTGATATTTTATAAAACGGAGTGGAAAAATTATGAGTAACACAGAAAAAAAAGAAACTGAGCAGACAACTCAGGCAAAAGAGAAAGGCTTTAAGGCTTTTCTCAAGAGAAAGGATATCGAGATATCTCTTAAGAGATACGGAATCGATGCCCTTGGAGCAATGGCACAGGGACTATTTTGTTCCCTTCTTATCGGTACGATCATCAACACCATCGGTACTCAGTTTGATATAGGCTTTTTAAATAAGCCTGTAGCAGAGGTTGCCGGTGTAAAGTACACAGTGGGTGGTATACCATTTGCGTTGAGTGGACCGGCTATGGCGACCGCCATTGGATATGCACTTAAATGTCCGCCTCTTGTACTCTTTTCGATGATTTCAGTCGGCTTTGCTTCAAATGCTTTGGGCGGAGCGGGAGGCCCTCTTGCGGTTCTGTTTATAGCAATCATTACTGCTGAAATCGGAAAGGCTGTTTCAAAGGAAACAAAGGTAGATATTCTTGTAACTCCTCTTGTGACAATAGGAGTAGGTGTTTTCCTTTCCTGGCTGATTGCACCACCTATCGGATCGGCTGCAAGCAAGGTTGGAGACCTCGTTATGTGGGCAACAGACTTTCAGCCGCTTATTATGGGCGTGCTTGTATCAGTTATCGTTGGTGTTGCTCTTACACTACCTATTTCATCGGCAGCTATATGTGCTGCACTCGGACTTACAGGCCTTGCCGGAGGAGCGGCAGTAGCAGGATGCTCTGCTCAGATGATCGGCTTTGCTGTTATATCATTTAAGGAAAATAAATGGGGTGGCCTCGTGTCACAGGGTATCGGAACATCTATGCTCCAGATGCCAAATATCATAAAGAATCCATGTATCTGGCTGGCGCCTACGCTTGCTTCGGCTATAACCGGACCGATAGCAACCTGCGTATTCCATCTCAAAATGAATGGTGCGCCTGTATCATCAGGTATGGGTACCTGCGGATTTGTCGGACAGATTGGTGTTTATACAGGCTGGGTAAATGATGTTGATGCCGGTGTGAAGTCTGCGATTACAACAACTGACTGGGTCGGCCTGGTGCTTATATCGTTTATACTTCCGGCTATTCTCTCGCTTATTTTTGACCGTATATTCAGAAAACTTGGATGGGTTAAGGATGGAGATATGAAGCTGGCATAAATTAATACAGATATTTAGTTGTGGGCAGTACTTTTACTGCCCACAATTTATTGATAAAAAGATTTTTTTGTAGTATTATGAAGATTGGATGTTTATGGGATTGTAACAGCTGTAACAAGCGGATTACTGTCCTCAGAATATATAGTAATTTTTAGAAGAAGAGGAATTTTTAGGCGGTTATGAAAGCAGTAGGATTTGATAATGACAAATATCTCGATATGCAGTCAAAACATATCAAAGAAAGGATAGGACAGTTTGGCGGAAAGCTTTATCTGGAGTTTGGCGGAAAGCTTTTTGATGATTATCATGCATCAAGAGTTCTCCCGGGCTTTAAGCCTGATTCCAAGATAAGAATGCTTAAGCAGTTAAAGGATCAGACTGAGATAGTAATAGCTATCAAGGCCGGAGATATAGAAAAGAACAAGGTAAGAGGCGATATAGGTATTACCTATGATATGGATGTTCTGAGACTTATAGATGCCTTTACCAATAACGGACTTTATGTAGGATCTGTTGTTCTTACACAGTTTTCTGAGCAGCCTTCAGCTGTAGCTTATGAGAAGAAGCTTAAGGCGCTGGGACTTAAGGTATATCGTCATTATCCTATAGCAGGATATCCTTCTGATATTCCTATGATCGTAAGTGACGAGGGCTACGGAAGAAATGATTATATAGAGACAACCCGTCCGCTTGTAGTTGTAACAGCACCGGGACCGGGAAGTGGAAAAATGGCGACCTGCCTTTCACAGCTTTACCATGAGCAGAAAAGAGGCGTTAAGGCCGGATATGCGAAGTTTGAAACATTTCCTATTTGGAACATACCGCTCAATCATCCGGTAAATCTCGCATACGAGGCAGCAACTGCTGATCTGAATGATGTAAATATGATAGATCCTTTCCATCTTGAGGCTTATGGCGAAACAGTAGTAAACTACAACAGAGATGTTGAGGTTTTCCCGGTTCTCGAGGCTATGTTTGAGAAGATATCCGGTGAGTGTCCTTATAAGTCTCCTACAGATATGGGAGTTAATATGGCAGGACACTGCATCATAAATGATGAGGCTACACAGGATGCCTCAAAGCAGGAGATAATCAGAAGGTATTATCAGGCGCTTTGCGACAGACGTAAGGGTGAAGGCTCTGACAGTGCGATTCAGAAGATAGAGCTTCTGATGAAGAAAGCAGGAATATCTGTTACTGACAGACCTGTTGTTGCGGCAGCCAATATCCGTGCAGAGGAAACAGGAAATCCTGCAGCAGCTATGGAGATGCCTGATGGAAGCATAATAACAGGAAAGACATCTACTCTGCTGGGTGCGTCATCGGCACTTATACTGAATGCGCTTAAGGTTCTTGCCGGTATAGATGACAGCGTAAAGCTCATCTCCCCACAGAATATTGAGCCTATAATGAGTCTGAAGGTGAATTATCTCGGAAATCATAATCCGCTTCTGCATATAGATGAGATACTTATTGCTCTTTCTATTGAAGCAAATACAAATCCGGAGGCAAAGAAAGCGTATGCGCAGCTTACTAATCTTGCCGGACTTGAGGTTCATAGCTCAGTTATTCTTTCACAGGTTGATGTGGGCGTGTTTAAGAAGCTTGGAGTCAATCTTACCTGTGAGCCTAGGTATCAGACAAAGAAGCTGTTCCATACCTAATATTGTGAACTAAAATTGTTCAAAAGTTGACAAATAAGGATGAGCCGTGTTATTATACAACGGTTTATCCTAGGAAGTATAGTATTATGAATGTGATTTATATTATAAAACTCATGGAGGACGAACGATGAAAGGTTTAAAAAAGAAGTTAAGCCTGGTACTTGCATCATGCATGGTTTTTAGTTTGGCAGGATGCGGAGACAAGAAAAAGAAGAGTAGTGATGATGACTTTGTAAATTATGTGTATGCAAAGGATGATTCGTTCACTGACGTATCAAATGGAAAAAAGCTTGTTTGGTACGATATGGTTGGCGATAATCTCTACTATTGTGTCGATAATGAAAATGATTATCAGGAGCTTCAGGAGGCAGCTATGGATGCCACTGAGGGAGACGCCAGTATAAATGATGCTGTTGAAGAAACCAAAGTAAAATATGAGTTTTATAAGGCTGACCTAAATGGAGGAAATTCAGAAAGCCTGGGTGAGTTTGAAACTAAGAGTGGTATGCACTTTGTATCAACATTCCTTACATCACCTAATGGTACTGTTTACTTCTATGATCAGGATAATGATGGGGATGAATCAAAAAATACTCTATATAAAATCGAGAATGGCAAGTGCACTGAAGTAGGTGACTTCACTCATGTCTGTCAATCAGAAACATCATATCTCTCGGGATTTTTCGCTATGGATGACGGCACATTTGTGGCAGTTTATGGTGATAACATCAAGAGATTTGATGAGGATTTAAAGCAGATATCTGAGCTTCCTCAGGAAAACTATATCGATGGAAGTGCTCTTGATAAGGATAACAACATAGTTGTCAAAACTTTAAAGGAAAGCACAGATCCTGACTCTACAGATACTACAGTACTGCTTTCAGTTTATGATATAGGCAAGAATAGTCTTGGTACCGCACATGAAGTAGATATCAGTGGCTACAGTGCTTATCAGTTTACAAAGGGCTTTGGTGATTATGATATCATTATTCGTACTGCAGGTTCACTTTATGGCTATAAGTATAGTGATGGTTCACGTGAAAAGCTTGTTGATTTCTATGGATCCAATATCTATGGTGACGGAGCATCGAGATCTATGTTTAAGGATAAAGATGCATTTTACTTCCAGTATGAGGTAGATGACGAGCCACAGAAGCTTGTTAAGTACAAGAAGGTTGATCCAAAGGATGTTGAGGATAGAGTAGTTCTTACTCTGGCAATCACAGGCGAATGCAGTAACGTAAAGAAGATGGTTCGTAAGTTTAACGAATCACAGAGCAAGTATACAGTACAGATTATTGATTATACTGAAGAAAATAATCCTAACAGTAAGCTGGGTGCAGATATATCTGCAGGAAAGGTTCCTGATATCTATATAGTTGAATCAGGAATTGCAAATCAGCCTATCCAACAGTACGTATCAAAGGGAATGCTTGAGGATCTTGAGCCTTATATCGAGAAGGATCCTGATATGTCAATGAGTGACTTCATTCCTTCTGTAATGGACAGCTTAAGAGTAGATGGAAAGCTTTATAGTATTACATCTCATGTAAGTTTAAATACTTTGATCGGAGATGGTGCAGAAGTCGGAGACGATTCAGGCTGGACAGCAAAACAATTCAGAGAGTATATCGAATCACAGCCTGAGGGCGCTATGATATTCGAGGGTACCTCAAAGGATTCAGTTCTTTATAATATCATGCTTGGCTGCGGAAATCAGTTTGTTGACTGGGAGAAGGGTGAATGCTACTTCGATTCTGAAGACTTCAAGAATATTCTTCAGATATGCGGAGAATTCCCTGTGGATGAAGATCTTTATTCAACAGACAATTCAACAGCCGATAATATAAAGAGTAAGAAGGCTCTGTTTATAAGCACAATTGTATGTCCTGAGGAAATAGAAGCAGCCAATAAGCTTTTCAAAGGTAAGGCTTCCTTCAAGGGCTTCCCTGTTAAGGAGGGAAGAGGTTCATACTTCACAACAACTACTGGATTTGCTATGTCTGCTAAGTGTGAAGATAAGGATGGTGCCTGGGAGTTTATGAGAACTCTTATTTCTAAGGAATATGTGGCAGATGAGTATATGAATACGGGCCTTATTCCTGTAAGAGAGGATGTCTTCCAGATGAAGATGGATTCTGTTACTGCAACAAAAGAGTATAAAGATGAGTTTGGAAATGTTATCAAACCGAGAGAGGGAGAGGAAAATCTGTTTGGAGTAGAAATGGAGTCTAAACCATTCTCGGAAGATATCATAAAGAGATACAGAGAGCTGATTGATAATACAAGTATGCTGAATTACTACAATGAAGCAGTCAGCAATATTATCGCGGAGGAGGCTGCTGCATACTTTAATGGTGATAAGTCTATCGATGATGTATGTAAGATCATACAGGATAGAGCTACTACATTTATTAATGAGAATAAGTAAAGCTTATTAAATATAAAACAAAAAAGGTTAAGATTATGTCAAAACCGGAAAATTATGAAGCTGAGGCGGAGACCACAGTTCTCACTGAAGCAGCTGTGGAAGAGCCGAAGGCTCCAAAAAAGGAAAAGAAAGAAAAAAAGAATAAAGATAAAAAGAGTAAAGATAAAAAGTCGAAAGAAAACGACGGTGAAATACGTTATCACAAGAAGAAGAGAACCTGGAAGGAGAGGCTTTCAGCCAACCTTTTTGTGGGACCTAGCTTCATAGGTGTAATGATATTCTTTATCGTTCCTTCTTTTGTTGTACTTTATTATGCAAACATCGATAGCATTATCGGAAAGAACTTCGTAGGCTTTAAGAATTTCTCAAGTGTTTTAAGTAACAGTTCTTTCCAGACAGCGGCTAAAAATACTGCACTTTTTTCACTGCTTGCAGTTCCGCTTGCTATAATTCTTTCGCTTTTGATGGCACTTTTACTTGAACATAATATTCCACTTAAGAGTACATTCAGAACATTCTTCCTGAGTCCGCTCATGGTTCCGGTTGCTTCTGTCGTACTTATATGGAGAGTTCTTTTTGAAAACCATGGTGCTATAAATGATGCAATTATGCTTTTCGGAGGTAACCCTATCGATTGGTTTAAGTCTGATTATAGTCAGCTGGTTATTGTAATTCTCTTCCTGTGGAAGAACCTTGGATATAATATGATTCTGTTTATGGCGGCACTAAGCGCAATCCCTAAGGATGTACTTGAGGTTTCTGTGCTGGATGGTGCATCTGCCTGGAAACAGTTCTGGAAGATTAAATTCAGATATATCACTCCGACGATTTTCTTCGTTGGAATTATGTCACTTATAAACTCTTTCAAGGTATTCCGAGAGGTATACCTGCTGACGGGAGATTATCCGTTCAAGTCGCTGTATATGCTGCAGCACTTTATGAACAATACATTTAAATCACTTGATTATCAGAAGCTTTCAGCTGCTGCCATAATCATGTGTGCTGTTATGATAGTAATTATTGGTATTCTCTTTATAGTTGAAAATAAGATGGACGAAGATGTGGAAGGCTAAATGAGTAAAGAAGATATAAAAACATCGGAAAATACAATTGAAGAGAAGGGCTTTGAATTTGAGGGAAATTATATCCGTGACGAGGAAGAGTATGATGAGAATTATGCTCCTATCTTTGATCAGGATGCTCCGGAGAATGAGAAAGTCAAGAAGGAAAAGAAGCCGAAAAAGAAGAAAAAGCGTAAGGGCCTTTTGAAGAAGATAATTCTTACTGTAGTCGCTGCTTTCTTTGCTATATCATTCCTGCTTCCTACTATTCTTACATTTACAAATTCGTTTATGTCAGAACAGGAGATCAATTCCAATTACGGAGTTATTTTCAATAACTACAATGATGAAAATGATGAGGGAGCAAATAAGAAGTATAGGACTGAAACGGTAAACCTTAAGCTTATTCCTGATAAGGTTGTCGGATCACAGTATAGTTCGGTTCTTCTGAAGAGTCCGGATTACCTGATGAAGTTCTGGAATTCAGTTATTCTTACATTTCCTATAATGGTATTCCAGGTTCTGCTTGCACTCGGTGCTGCTTACTCGTTTGCAAGATTCCGAGGACGAATACGAGAAATTATTTTCTTCGTATACCTGATGATAATGCTTATTCCGTATCAGGTTTCGCTTGTTCCGAACTACATGGTTAACAGCTGGCTGGGACTTCTGGATACCAGATGGAGTATTATACTTCCGGGTATTTTTGCTCCGTTCAGTGTGTATATCCTTACGAAGCATATGCGAAGGATTCCTGAGTCTATTATTGAAGCGGCCAAGCTGGATGGTGCAAATGAGTGGAGAATTTTCTGGAAGATAGCGGTTCCGCTTTGTAAGGGACCGATCGCATCTGTTGCGATTCTGGTATTTATCGATTACTGGAACATGGTAGAACAACCACTTATCATGATGAGTAATAATGCTTATCATCCGCTTTCGATATTCCTTTCTCAGATCAATAATGGTGAGATAGGACTTGCGTTTGCGGTTGCTACTATATATATGGTTCCACCTATTCTGCTTTTCCTCTATGGCGAGGAGTATCTGGCAGATGGTATCGCATACTCAGGTGGTGTAAAAGGATAGATGGCGTTAGATTAAGGAGACGAATAGTATGAAAGATAAAGAAAAAGATCTGAAAGATAATAATGAGACAACTGAAATCTCCAGAGAAATGGCGGAAAATGAGAAAAAGCTTGATAAGGAGGAAGAGCTTAAAAGGCTCAGATTCAGAAAGAAGCTTATCAGAAGAATAGCTATTATCTTTATAATTGCACTTCTGCTTCTTACATTTTTCTCGAATACGATCATGAACTATTCTCTGCCGGAGATATCGACTGTAACAGTAAGCAGGGGTAGCGTGTCTGAGAAGGTGCGCTGCCAGGGAACTGTTGAGGTAAGCAAGGATATCGATGTAACAGTAAGTGGAGAAAGAGTTGTTAAAGAGGTCTTGGTTGAGGACGGCGATGAGGTTAAGGAAGGCGACGTTATCATGACATTTGATGCTTCTGCTAACGATGCTATTGCGGAGGCTGAAAGAGACCTTGAAACTTTGGAGGTAGACTACGAGAAGACAAAGCTTGACAGAAATACTGATGAGTCTGAATCATCAAAAACTCTGACTGATGCACAGAAGAACCTTTCTAAGGCACAGGCAGAGCTTGAAAAGGCTAAGAGTAATGAGTCGGCTAAGGCAGCAGCTGTAGCTGAACAGGAGTCTGCACAGGCGGCATATGATGCAAAGAAGGTTGAGGTAGAAGGACTTCAGACTCAGGTTGATTCGTATACCAATATGGAGGGCTATAGTGGTGACGTAGATGTTGACGCGCTTGTTAATCAGCTCGCAACAGCTAAGGAAGAGCTTTTGACTCTTGAGAATACACTTAATGCAAAGAAGGATGCTGTAACATCCTATGAGGGTGTTAAGTCTGTTGCGGATGCACAGGCAGATGTGGATGAGAAGACAGAAGCTCTTGCTACAGCGCAGGATAATTACAACAAAGATAAAGTAAAGGAGAGCAGGACGGCACAGTCAAATGCTCTTACTGACCAGCAGACTGAGAAGAAGATCGAAGCTCAGCGTAAAAAGGTTGAGAAGCTTAAGGCTGCTGATGATACAAAAGAGGTTAAAGCAACAGGTACCGGTATAATTTCCGGAATTACAGCTAAGCCGGGTGATAAGGTAAATAGTGAGTCAGCGCTTGCAAGCATTCAGCTTGCAGACAGCGGATATGAGATGACATGCTCCATCGACAAGAAGGATGCAATGAAGCTCAAGGTTGGTAACGAGGCTAAGCCTGAAAATGTTTGGGAAGATGATGTAACAGGTGTTGTCAGAAGTATTAAGGCTGATACATCTGATCCTAACCAGAAGAGTATAGTGAAGTTTAATGTTAAGGGCTCTGTTCAGGCAGGACAGACACTTCAGCTTGCAGTTGGTGATAAGGCCGGTAAGTATGATACAGTTGTTCCTAACAATGCAATCAAAGAGGATAGTAACGGTAAATTTGTTTACGTTGTAAATGTTAAGGCTACTCCTCTTGGAAACAGATATATAGTTGAAAAGGTTAAGGTTGACGTCGTAGCATCTGATGTAAACAGTGCTGCTATTCAGGGTGAAGTAAGTGAATATGCCAATATTGTAACCAATTCATCTAAGCCACTTGATAATGGACAGCAGGTAAGATTGTCAGAAAAATAGCAATTAAGAGTTGCTTCTGATAAACGGGAGATCGGATATAATGGGCGAGAAAATAAAAAACTGGATAAAACATCCGAATAAAAAGTTTGTTATCACCACACTGATAGTGAATGCTGTTTTGTGTGTTATTTTGCTGTTCGTTGTTATAATCAATGGTTCTCGTGTAAAGGAGCTTTATAGTGAACAGGCTGCTGCAAGATGGCAGACGAAGAGTATGAAATGTGCTGAGGTAAGTGTTTTCTATTCACAGAACGCTGCGCTTGGTCCGATGGATATAAATAATATCCGTGGAAAGATTCAGACTAAGCTATCCGGTGATGATTATCTGAGTAAGAAGTCTGATGCCAGAAGCTGGATAGATGCTTATTCAGGTCATACATTTGAAGAACTCAGAAAAGATACGAATACAGTTAAAAGTAACGTCTATACTGTCGGCGGCGACTTTTTTATGATACATCCTATTCCTCTTATAGCAGGAAGTTATCTGGATATGGATAATCCTGATGTTAATCAGATACTTCTGGATGAGGATGTTGCATGGACACTTTTCGGAAGCAGCGATGTTGTTGGAAAGAAAGTCTGGATTGGTTCAACGGTATTCACTGTTATTGGTGTTGTTGAAGGCGCTGAGACTGATCTAGATAAACAGGCGCAGGGAGAATACTACTCAGTTTATGTTCCGATGAAAGCATTTCAGCAGAAATCATCCTCGTCTGTAAAGTCAGCTGAAAAACCTGATAAGGGTGATAAGGCCTCAGCTGACAGCGGTGCAGCTGCGCAGGGAACAAGGGTTGTATGCTATGAAGTGGTTATGCCTAATCCAATAGAAAATTATGCTCTAAATGCAGTTGCAGAGGCTGTAGGTATTGAGTTTAAAACCGATGAAGAAAAGGAAAAGGCAAGATCGTTCCTTAACTTCGGTGAGAAAGAGATAGTAGATAATACAGCCAGATATTCATTTTTTAATCTCTTAAACAGAGATGAGGCTGAAGAGTATATCGACATGAAAACAAATGATATAGTTTATCCTTATTGGGAGAACCTGGCAAGATATGAGGAGTCAAAGCAGAGAAGTGCTTTAACTGTTGTGCTTATACTTCTTATAATTCCGGTTCTCAGTCTGGTATATCTTATTTGTTTCCTGTATAGCAACAGGAGAGTAGCGCTTATTCCTTTCAAGAAGATCAAGAGTAAGCTTGATGAGAAGTCTGAAGCGAGAAAGTATAAGCTTATGGAACAGAGACAGCAGGAAAGACTGGAAGAGGAAAAGCGTGAGCATGAGGCTAGAATGCAGCATGAATTAAGCAAGAGTGGAGAAACAACAGGACAAGAAGTGACAGGACAAGAAGTAACAGGACAAGAAGTAATAGGACAGGAAGTAATAGAACAAGAGATGACAGAGCAGAAGTAAGGTTAAAAAAATGGGGTTATAAAATACGAGGAGAGGAGTATTTGCGAATGAGTGCATATGAGATAACAGTACTTGGACTCGTACAGGGGATTGGTTACATAGGATTTGTAGCGGACTATGCTGAAAAAAACGGACTTGTCGGAAGTATAAAGAATTCCGGCGGTGTTGTAAGAATATATGTTGAGTGTGATGAGGAGGAAATCGGAAAGCTGACTTATCATCTCAGATATAATTGCCCTAAGGGTGGCAGGGTTGACAAGATAGAGGTCAAGCCTGTTGATCACGTTGTTTATGATGAGGAGACTACTGAAATCAAGAAGGGGCTCGAAGAAGCGGCGCGTAGAGTTGCCGAGGTTGAAAGAGCCATTCGGGTGGATGAGGCAGAAAGACTGGGAGAGTCAGTAGGGCTGAGTTCGGATAGAATAGTTGACAGTATCATAAACTCCGCAAAACGCGAAAAGAATAAGGAAGAACCGAGTGAGAAATCCCGGGAGGAAGGAGCTGATAGTGCGGCTGATAAAACTGACGCTGAGGCTTCTTCAGATGGTGTAGAGGTCGCTGAGGGTGTGGTTCTTGATGAGTTCGGACGTGAGCTTGATGATAATTTCCGCGTTATAGAAGGCGATGATTATGAAAAATACGAGGAGGATATAAGATTCCTCCCTGCAGATATTGCACCTTGTAAGGAGTGCGAGAAGGAGCTTCTGGATCCGACGAACAGACGTTACAGATATCCTTTTATCAGCTGTAGTCAGTGTGGACCGAGATATTCGATAATGAAGGCGGTTCCTTATAGCAGAGATAACAGCACGATGGAATCTTTTGTTCTTTGTCAGGACTGTGCAAGAGAGTACAGCGAATCAGGGAATCGCAGAAGATTTTCTCAGACTATCGGATGCAAAAACTGTGGCCCTAAGCTTAGATATTATGAGAATCGAATGGTAGATGAGGTTGCTCTGAGCCAGGATGAGATACTTGATAGAACAGTTGAAAGTCTGAAGGCCGGAAAGGTCGGAGCGGTAAAGGGAGTCGGTGGATTCCATTTCATGTTCATTCCGACTATGTCTGAGCCTGCCCAGAAGCTGAGAGATTTTAAGGATAATATAAATAATCCGTTTTCTGTGCTTTTCCCAAATGTGGAAATGGTCAGAGAATACTGCGAATTATCAGAGAAGGAAGAGGAGGTTCTTACCTCACCTTCAAGACCTATGGTTATTCTTGATAAGAAGGAAAAGACTGATGAGTTTGTTCCGGAGGTGCTTTGCGGCAGTGACCGTATCGGTGTAATGCTTCCGAGTGATCCGGTTCAGATTATTCTTTCAAACGAAGTCGGACCAATTGCAATCACCAGTGGAAATAAGGGTG
The DNA here is from genome assembly GCA_902774725.1 of uncultured Lachnospiraceae bacterium. Lineage (GTDB taxonomy): Bacteria > Bacillota > Clostridia > Lachnospirales > Lachnospiraceae > Eubacterium_Q. The sequence goes on along the minus strand of CACYJP010000031.1, from coordinate 3,211 downwards.
GTGAGCTTATCATCACAGATGATATGGATATGATCAAATATCTTCCTAGAGTTGAAGGCTCATCGATAAGTACAGGAGAAGTGTCTGCTGTTGCATATGCGGATGACAACATCAATAAGGAAGAAACAACATATACAGGAAAGCCTGATGAAGATGATGAGTGCTTCCTTGATTTTATGTTAACTAGTACAAGAGAGATAACATCACATTTGGATGATTCTCTCGTTCAGGTAGTTAAGCTTCATAAGGGCTCGCATGTCAGAGAGATAGTACAGATAATAAGAAGAGCCAGAGGTTATATACCTGAGCCGATAGTTATAGAGAATGATATATCTAAAGAAACCTTTGGTGCGGGTGGAGATGCCAGATCTGTATTCGGATTTGGAAAGAAAACAGCGGTGTATATGTCAGAGCATTTTGGCTCGCTCTATGACAATGATGCGGTTGAGGCTAGATCCGGTGCGGTTGATCGTCTCCAGGGGCTTCTCAATGTATCGCCAAAGAGCTTTGTAGGTGATCTCAGCCCGACTTATTTCACATCTAAGGATGCGGATGAAAGAGCCAAGAAGGTTTATATAGATGGTATACCTCAGAGACTTATTCGTCGTCAGCACCATGCATCACATATCCTTTCTGTTGCCGCAGAGCATGGACTGAAGGGCAGACTCCTTGGAGTATCCTATGATGGTATGGGTTATGGCTCTGATGGAACTATATGGGGAAGCGAGATCTTCTCATGTATGTTAAATGAATCAGTTGATGAAGAAGAAGCTGAAAATGCAAGTATTCTTCTGGTTGAGAAAAAGCCGAAGATCATAAGATCCGGTGCGCTTCTTCCTGTGAAACTGATCGGTGGAGAGCAGAATTCGAGAGATATAAAGGCTACGCTTTGTGGATATTTTAAGGCTATTGAGGAAAGACAGCTTGTGAGCCATGAGGTGATGGACAAGATATTCCGTATCCTGAACATCGATAAGGCTGACTACGGAATCCTTTCTGCTTGTCTTAGAGCGGACATTAACACATTTTACTGTGCTTCTATGGGTAGACTTTTTGATGCGGTCACGGCTCTGCTGGGAGTGAAGTCGAAGAATACTTATGACGGTGAGAGCCCGATAGCGCTTGAGGGTGCTGCATACAGGCATCTGAAGAAGCTGGATAGTTTTACATATGACCAGTCTAATTCCGACTTAATGCTGAACATCATAGAACCTCGTAATGATGACGAGATATACAGGATGGATCAGACCCAGCTTGTTGCGGATATACTTATCAGGATTGTTGATGTATATGAATCGCATCCGGATGAGGATGAGCTGAGAGCGGCTGTCGATAAGCTTGCGTATGAATTTCATAATGCGGTTATCGCTTCGACGGTTTATATCTGTGATATGGTCTGCAGCAGGGATTATATACAGCATATAGCACTTAGTGGAGGAAGCCTTTATAACAGGATACTTGTTGATGGAATCACTTCTTCACTTGAGCTTCTTGGTTATAGAGTTTTCCTTAATGAAAAGGTTCCTGCGGGAGATGGTGGACTTTCGCTTGGTCAGATATATGGAGATACGCTGTAAGAAGAATCTTATGAAATTGACCAGACGTATAAAAAGTGCTTGACACTTTGCGATGATTTATGTTAAAGTATTGCACGATGAGCTGCCGTAGACAGCAGGTGTCCGAATGGACGTAACACTTACGAAGTTACCTGCCGAGGAGAAATCGTGATATTCAGTATAACTGATAATTAATTATCGAATTCAAACCTCTGTCTATGTGAAAGCATGTACAGAGGTTTTTTCTATTATAATTCCTTTATTATATGTGCAGCCCAAATCTAAAAGGAGGTACATAGAATTGGCAAAAGTTGAAGAGAAGAAACCAATAGTTCAGGAAATCAAGGATAACCTTGATGGAGCTAAGTCAGTTGTTCTTATTGATTATCTTGGTATCACAGTTGATCAGGATACAAAGCTTCGTAGAGCTACCAGAGAAGCTGGTGTTACTTACAAGGTATATAAGAACACAATGGTGAATCTTGCTATCGAGGGTACAGAGTTTGCTGACCTTGCCAAGGATCTTGAGGGACCTACAGCACTTGCTATTTCTAAGGAGGATGCAACAGCACCTGCCAGAGTAGTAGCTAAGTTCGCTAAGGATATCAAAGCATTATCTCTCAAGAGTGGAGTAGTTGAAGGAACATACTATGATGAAGCTGGTATCAATGTAATCGCAACTATCCCATCAAAGGAAGAGCTTCTTTCAAAGCTCCTTGGAAGCTTACAGTCACCAATTACCAATTTTGCTCGTGTTATCAATCAGGTTGCTGAGCAGAAGGCATAACATTTAAATCGATCGAAAGATCAAAACAAACTATTAAAAAAAGAAATTAATCTAAATGGAGGATTTAAAAATGACAGTAGAAGAGTTAGTAGCTGCTATAGATGAGCTCTCAGTTCTTGAGCTTAACGATCTTGTAAAGGCAGTAGAAGAGAAGTATGGTGTTTCAGCAGCAGCTGGTGTTGTAGTTGCAGCAGCAGGTGGAGACGCAGCAGGCGGAGCAGCTGATAAGGATGAGTTCGATGTAGAGCTTACAGAAGTTGGATCAGAGAAGATCAAGGTTATCAAGGTTGTTCGTGATGTAACAGGTCTTGGACTTAAGGAAGCTAAGGAAGCAGTTGAGGGTGCTCCAAAGGTACTTAAAGAGGCTGTATCTAAGGCAGAGGCTGAGGACATCCAGAAGAAGTTTGAAGAAGTTGGAGCTAAGATCACTCTTAAATAATCAAATTTGAACTTTAAATCCCACAAACGCTTGTAAACAGGGCGTTTGTGGGATTTTTTTATTTTGGTGACGTTCTTTCTCATCCGTGTTATTTGACAGAGGTATATGAGGCAGAGTAGAATGTAAACACCAGTCTTTCTTTAGTTCCATTTCTTTTATATCCCTTTGTGCTTTTTGTATTTGTGATAGCATCCATAATAGCAGAACGATAAGTGTTTCATTTTGAATAATGAATCAGGTTTAAAATAAAATAATGAATAGGAGAATGGATAACCGTGGACATCAAAGAAAAAAAAGATAACTTGAAACCGGAAAAAAGCGGAAAACCGAGAATGCTTGAACAGGATATTGCAAAAGGTATAGCAATCATCCTGGTTATGGTGATGCACACTGTGACCATGAAAAGGGGAATATACTATTTCCTCGGAG
>CACYJP010000030.1:15871-34403 GCA_902774725.1 uncultured Lachnospiraceae bacterium | reverse complement strand
TGGGAGACAAGGAGTACAAGAAGCTTCTTGATAAGGGTAATATCACAGTCGATAACAAGACTGACGGGCAGGAAATAACTCAGAAGAAGAGTATCAAGGCATCTTATTGTATCACGGACGGTGATAGAATAAGTGTTATGCTTCCTGAACCTGAAAAGCTGGAGATAGTACCTGAGAATATTCCTCTTGATATAGTTTATGAGGATGATGATGTTATATTAGTTAATAAGCCACAGGGGATGGTTGTTCATCCGGCTGCCGGAAACTATACAGGCACTCTTGTAAACGCACTTATGTACCACTGTGGAGATTCCCTTTCATCCATAAATGGAGTTGAAAGACCCGGAATTGTCCATAGAATCGATAAGGACACAAGCGGACTTCTTGTTATATGCAAAACGGATCTGGCTCATCAGAAGCTTTCAATACAGTTTTCAGAGCATAGTATAAATCGAGTCTATGATTCTATAGTTTATAATCATTTTGATATAGATAAGATGACTCAGGATGAAAACGGATTATATACATTAACGGTAGATAAACCAATAGCCAGAGCTAAAAATGACCGTAAAAAAATGGCTATAGACCCTGATGGCAGAAGAGCAGTAACACATATCTTCCTTCAGGAGAATATGGATCAAAATTTTGCTTATATCAAATGTAAGCTTGAAACAGGAAGAACTCATCAGATAAGAGTGCATCTTACCAGTATCAATCATCCGCTCTTGGGGGATCCTGTATATGGCCCGAAAAACTGTCCATTTAACCTGGTTGGACAGGTACTTCATGCAGGAACACTGGGATTTGTACATCCCAGAACCGGAGAATATGTAGAGTTTAGAAGTGAACTACCTGAGTATTTTTCAAAGCTTTTAGAAAGATTAAAGTAAATAACGGGTAATATGTATGGAACAAATGGTATTTAAAAACAGAATAAAGGAAAAGAGACAGTCTCTCAAGATATCACAGCAGGAGCTCGCAAATACGGTAGGAGTCTCCAGGCAAACTATTATATCTATAGAGAACGGAAGCTTTAGTCCAACAGCTAAGTTGGCCTATCTTCTTTGTCTTGCACTAGATACTTCATTTGAAGAACTATTTTATTTTGAAATGGAGGGAGAGAAGGTATCCGAAAATGTAATCCTTCCTCTTATAACTTAAATCATAATATGTAAACAAAACTTGACTATACACTCCTTTATATTTAAAATGTAAATAAAACATTACATTGTAAAGGAGTGTATTATGTTTATGATTATTAAAGAATACTATAATAAAATAAATAATTATCTTGTGGCACATAAGCTGAAGGTAATTATTATCTGCACAGTTGGTTTTTTACTTCTTACTAGCTTTTTAGCCTATAGACTGTATATATATGATGAGGTCTCTACGTATTATGACAGCGGCCAGTATTCAGAAGATGATATAGATAAGGTAATAGAAATGTATGAGGATGCTGACAGATTCTATGGCTTTAAGGATATGTCAGTATATGTAAAGCTGTACGGTGATAAGATAGTAGAGAAATACTGCGAGAAAGAGGAGTTTGAAAAGGCCAGATTCTTCGCAGGCGATAATAGACATTTGAATAAAAAGGCGCTTCTAAGCAAAATTGATACATTAGAGGCTGAAAATAAAAAGAAAAAGGAAGAGGAGTACTTTAATTCTCTTGAGGGAAGAACCGAGCGCCTAAGGAAATATGAAAAAAGAAATGGTATAGGTGGCTCTAATGATTCATTCGATGTAATTAACACTGTTTTCGATAATCTGTTTACCTATGATAATAAGCTGGATGAGTGCTTACCTACATGGAATAAAAACTCTGTATATAAGAATATGCTCCGGCAATATATAAATGATGTATGTGGTCCCGGAGACTATTATTATATAAAGCTTGGAACTATAAATAAAAGTAAGCAAACTATAAACGCTTATAAATATAAAAATTATCTCGAAAAAGAGTATAATATAGATGTAAACGTTGATGATATTATAATATATGAATTTACTTATGTTTCTGATAAAACAACTATATTGTTTGATAATCAAATAAATCATTCAGCATGGAATACACCGCTTAATATAGTGCTTTTTAAGAGGTCTGATATGTGGTTTTTTGGCGGTATAATTGAACATAGCTTTGATTATAGTGATGCAACAGCTTCAAACAATTTAAGTAATTATATATATCCCGGAGATAATTCATATATAGGACTAATAGACGAGGAACAGTAAGTTGGATAAGAATGAAATATTAGAAAACGCATCAAAAAATGATGTTAAAGAGGATGAATTTCATGAGCAGGTTGATATTATCGGCTCATATAATGGTTTTAATATAACTGTGTATGTATGCTTTGCCATAGCTATCATAAAGTATTTTGTATTTCATAAGGATCCATATGATGTTCTGATGATAGAATTTGCAGGTACCACCAGCTGGTTTGGCTACAAATATAAAATGCTTGGTTATAAGAAGTATAAGATACTTTGGATAACGTATCTTATTTTAAGTATTCTTGCATTATGCTTTTTCTTTATATGGGAGTTAAATGATTATGCAACAGGTAATTGAAAAACTAAAGGATAAAAATGAATCACACAACTTTTATCATGATATAAAAGGCGGTCTAACGTCTAGCGGCATTCAAAATGAAGCGCTTAGACTTGGCTTAAATGAAAAAACAACATCCATCAGCTCAACTGATGTAAAGCTTTATTACGAAGCAGATGATGGAAATGTTGTGGAGGAGTATGCTGATACATTTTTGATAAGATTACTTCATAAGAAGAAAGAGCTTAAGAGTCTGGAGATAAAGCTTTCGCCAAAGATAGACTTTGATGTGGAAATCAACTATTCGGTTGATGGCGAAGAAAAGAGTATGAGCTTTGGACTTAAGTATCTGGAGGTTCTTGGAAGTGTATATAACATACTTATTTATGATAAAAATAATATTAAAAACAGCGTAAGAATACTTACCAATAATTCTGATAAACAAAAGCTTATTTCTTTTTTCAGGATGATCACTATATCCAATCCGTTTGAAAATGGACCGGTGAAGGTAAGGACCATCGATACTAGCTCATTTAATACCTTTAATTCTTTCAATTTTTCCGGATTTAATCTGTTTGATAAGTCATTTACTACTAATATGAATAAAGAAAACACTGTATCAGAACCATATAAAGAGCTGGAAAGTCTTATTGGACTGGATAGCATAAAAAACGATATAAAAGCACTTACAAGCTTCGTGAAAATGCAGCAGAAAAGAAAGACTATGGGCTTAAAAACAGTCCCGGTTTCTTTGCATCTGGTATTTACCGGTAATCCGGGAACAGGTAAAACGACTGTTGCCAGAATCCTTGGGGCATTATATAAGGATATAGGCGTTCTTACAAGGGGACACGTGGTAGAAGTCGACAGATCATCTCTGGTAGCCGGATATATCGGACAGACAGCAATAAAAACACAAGCTAAGATAAATGAAGCAAAGGGAGGGATACTCTTTATCGATGAAGCATATTCCCTCACAAGATCGGATTCAAATAATGATTTTGGGCAGGAAGCTGTTGATACCATCCTGAAGGCTATGGAGGATGGAAGAGACGATTTTATTGTAATAGTTGCAGGCTACCCGGAGCTTATGAAAGAGTTCATAAACAGTAATCCCGGGCTTGAATCAAGATTTAATAAGTATATACATTTTCCTGATTATAATAAAGAGGAGCTTATCCAGATATTTGAAATGCTTTGTAGCAAATACGACTACATGATAGACGATAAGGCTAAAGCTGCATTGGTTGAAATGATAGAAGAAATACAGAAAAATAAAACTGATAATTTTGCAAATGCAAGAACTGTCAGAAATCTCTTTGAAACAGTAATCACTAAGCAGGCTTCACGACTGTCCGAAATCGAAGCAGGCAGTGACGAAGAAATAAAAACCATAAAATACGAGGATATATGAATTATATAAGCTTAAATGAGTATCTGAGAGATACATTTGGTTGTAAGGTATATAAGGTTTCGATAAATGGCGGTTTTACCTGCCCGAATAGAGATGGCACTTTGGATACGAGAGGCTGCATCTTTTGTTCCGGATATGGATCCGGAGATTTTGCTGAGGATGCATCACTATCTGTAACCGAACAGATAGAAAGAGGAAAAAAACGAATCGAAGCAAAGATGCCTAAAAAGAGAAATGCAGCAACCGGCGTGACTTCAAATAAATATATCGCCTATTTTCAGGCGTTTACCAATACTTATGCACCTGTGGAACGTCTGAGAGCGTTATATACAGAGGCGATTAATCATCCTGATATAGTTGCTGTATCTATTGGTACACGTCCGGATTGTCTTCCTGAAAATGTATTAGAGCTTTTGGCGGAGCTTAATCAAATAAAACCTATCTGGATTGAGCTTGGACTTCAGACAATACACGAGAAAAGTGCAGATTATATAAGACGTGGTTACGCTTTGCCGGTATACGATAAAGCGGTGGAAGAGTTGAATTCTCGAAATATCGATGTTATCACTCACGCTATTCTTGGTCTGCCGGGCGAAACCAGAGAAGATATGCTTGAAACTGTACGATACGTCGGTGAGAGTGGAGTGCAGGGAATAAAACTACAGCTTCTTCATGTAATTAAGGGAACTGATCTTGAAAAAGATTATAATATGGGACTTTTCAAATGTATGACAATGGAAGAATATGTAGACCTTATATATACTTGCATTTCAGTACTTCCGAAAGATATAGTTATTCATAGAATGACGGGGGATGGAGCTAAGAAAACGCTTGTAGCTCCGCTTTGGAGTGCAGAAAAAAAGAGAGTATTAAATGCATTAAATAAAAGACTGGCTTGAGAAGGGTAGTAGTAGTCAATGAATCAAAATGTAGTGATAATTCTTGCGTCAGGATCACCACGTAGAAAAGATCTGTTGATGCAGGCAGGACTTGAATTTGAAGTTGTAATAAGTGATGTTGAAGAATCAGTAACTAAAGATATACCTGAAGAGGTTGTAATTGAATTATCTGAACAAAAATGTAGAGCAGTTACAGATGAATTTATTCGTAAAACCCCTAAAAGCATTTCTGATCTGATAGATGTAAGAAAAGGTGGAATACTTGTAATAGGTGCAGACACAGTTGTATCAATGGATAAAGCAATTCTAGGCAAGCCTGCAGACTCAAAAGAAGCATTTAAAATGCTAATGAACCTATCAGGTAAGACACATGAAGTATATACAGGTGTCAGCTGCAAGATCCTACAATATAATGAATATACTGAAGGATTAATTGAAACGGATAGCTTTTCTTTTTACTCAGAAACTAAGGTGAATATGTATCCGTTTAACGAGTACGAAGCACTGGATTATATAGCGACAGGTGAACCTATGGATAAAGCCGGTGCTTACGGAATCCAGGGAATCGGCGAACGACTTGTAGAATCAATAAGCGGCGACTATAACAACGTCGTAGGATTTCCACTTAGCAGGTTTATGAAAGAACTCTCAGAAAGAGAATACATAACCTACGAATAAATCATATATCTTAATAAATTCCTAATTTTCCCGCTAATTTACTTGATTTTCTTATAAAAGAGTAGTATTATAACAATATATATTTATTCGTGAAACCATAGTTTTGCGAAAATAAAGCCGTGCAAATATGCGAAAGTAGTGCCTCGTGCATGCTTGCATGCTAAGAGGTGCTATCTTGCGCATATTTATACGGGCTTGACGATTAGCACGGCTTTAATACAAATATTTTTTCTCCCGGAGGTTCCTATGTCAGAATCCTATGCAAAGCAACTCTCAAAAAAACAAATCCTTGAGCTTAGATCGGTTTTATCCGACCTACCACCCTATGTTAAGGATTTTATGCGTTCTATAGAGACTACAACACAGCCTAGAACACGTATAGGTTATGCACATGATATTAAGTACTTTTTCGAGTTCTTACAGTCTGAAAATCCAGCCTTAAAAAAGAAAGAAATGTATGAAATAACCTGTGCAGATCTGGATAAGCTATCAGCCAGAGATATTGAGGAATATATGGATTATTTGTCATATTATGTACGTGATGGCCGCGAATATACTAACGATAATGCCTCTAAAAAACGCAAACTTGTAGGAATCAGGACCTTTTTTAAGTATCTGTATATTAATGATATGATCAGTCAAAATGTTACTGAAAAGGTTAAAACTCCTAAAATCAAGGAAAAAACGATTACACGTATGGAAGCTAATGAAACAGCTGATTTTCTTGATACAGTTGAGTTTGGAAATAATCTGACTGATCGTCAGCAAAAGTTCCATGAACGTGATAAAACAAGGGATTTAGCGCTTTTAACACTTATGCTAAGCACCGGACTTCGTGTGTCTGAAACTGTCGGACTTAATATCGATGATGTAGATTTTGATAATTCCCGAGTTAAAGTCACACGAAAAGGTGGAAACGAAGCCTTTGTCTACTTTTCAGATGAAGCAACCGGATATTTACAGGATTATATGAAGGAAAGAAAGGAAATTGTTACTGTAGATGGTCATGAAGATGCACTCTTCCTCTCCTCTCACAGAAAACGTATAACTGTCAGAACGGTTGAAAATATGGTCAAAAAGTATGCCAGAGTTTCTACCCCTCTTAAGAAAATAACCCCTCATAAGCTACGAAGCACCTATGGTACAGCACTTTATCAGGAAACAGGCGATATTTACCTGGTTGCTGATGTTCTTGGACATAAGGATGTAAATACAACTCGTAAGCATTATGCTGAGCTTGATCAGGAAAGAAAACGTGGAGCAAGGAACAAAGTCACTCTGCGAGAATCAGTTTCTAAGGACACTTCCATTGCTGAAAAATACATTTCCGATGAATCCAATTCTGAGTAAAATATAACATAAAATAAAATAATTTACAATAAAAATATTATGTTAACAAACCGCTTATAATAAAAGCAAGATAGTCTTCCTATCTTGCTTTTTATTATATTTTGAAAAAATATTATACATTATTAATTATTATTCCTCAGCCTCAAAAATAATCTCTACCTTCTTGTTTTCGGTGGTTAATGTTAATTTATTTCCATCAATATTCGCGAGAAATGGTTTATATGTATCATCAAATGTGATTCTATAACCATCACCCTCTCTGGAAACTGTACCATTATGAGTTTTTCCATTTAAAGTAAATTTACAGTTCTTATTATTTGTACATTCAAACTTAGGCTGTGCATCTTCATTCATTTTATTTACTATTTCAGGATCATTTGCAAGAACAGTTCTATTTCCGTCAAAGGCAAACTCAGTAAGCTTCCATTTTGAATTAATAGAATAGTTACCATCAGAATCTACCTTGGTTCCACATCCTGTAATCATAATTAATATAAAGAATAAACAACATATAATTCTTTTAGTTTTCATTAAAATGTCTCCTATATTGTTTTATTTACTGCCAAGCTCCGTCAGCTCCTACCCAGCAACCATCTACATACTTATTTGTTGCCATATATCCACTTGCTTCAAAATAATAGCAATATCCGTCAATCCATACCCACTTTGATACAGGGTACCAACCTGATGCATCCTCGTACCACCATCCGGTTGAATCACTACACCAATGTCCACCGTAATACTCTTCTATCCAGGCACCGTCTGCTCCGAGCCAGCATCCGTCACGGTATTCTGAGTAGTCCATATATCCACTTGCTGTGAAGTAATAGTACTTACCATCTATTTTCTGCCACTGACTTACTGGATACCAGCCTTCGCTGTCCTCAACCCACCAGCCTGAAGCATTACTCTTCCATGAAAGAGTTCCGGCATAATCACATACTCCATTAGCATTATACCACTTACCATTAACCCATTCATTTGAGTATTTATTTCCATTAGAACCACCATTACCACCGGAGCTGCTTCCGCCATTTCCACCGTTACCTCCGGAATTACCACCACCAGATGGATTGTATGGTTCAACGTCATCCTCTGGTTCTGAACTATTCTTAATGCTGAAATTGATTCTGACAGTTCCTTTTACATCATTTGTTTGAATTCCTTCGAATACTATAGTTGCAGTACCGATAGCTGTGTTATTTTCGTATCTTGTTGTATAATGTGTTCCCTCTTTAAGAGTAATACCATTATATGTCACAACTGGACTCTGAGTAATCGGAGAACCTGTATATGGCTTGTTTTTAATTCCTGTGATTGTAGCTTTCTCAAGATTAATAACCTCTTTAAGAACTACACTTAAAGCCTTTTCTCCGTTAGCTTTTTTAATACAGCTAAGCGGACTATAAAATACTTCTATATATCCATTTTCAGGAGTTTTTATAAAGCAATTATCTGATATAGTGATTGTTTTACCTGATACAATAGCAGCATCCATATAGCCTACATTTGAGCCGGAATTTACTTCTACATAGCCACCATTAAATGTAAAGTTAGTGTTTGCATAGATTGCACTATAATTAGAAGAGCTTCCCTTTACAGTTCCGCCATTAATTGTTATTTCACCTGTTGATTTTAAAACATTTTCTCTTGATGATATATCAATAGAACCGCTATTTATTTGTATATTATTTCCCCTTATTCCTCTATCAAGCGTACCTGTGATTGAACCGCCTTCAAGAATGATATCACTCGAATTAGATATCCAATCGGCATTAGTACATTTTATTGTACCTCTAACCTTGAGACTGCCTGCACTTTCTGAAATTCTTGCACTTTCTCCGCTCAGCTCAACAATTGCACCAGCTTCAATAATAAGCGCATTTTGTTGTAAAAATGTATGACTGATTGTAAGCTTGCTGCTTCCGCTGATATCTACAATTGAAATGTTGTTTGTTAAATCATATAATTTCAGTTCCTGATCCATTACTAGATTAATACTATCAGAGTATAAATCCTTAAATTTAACACTATTACCATTTGCACCCCTATTTATTTCTAAATAATCAGGACAAGCTTCAGAACCATTTATTACTCGATTGATATAGCTTGCATATAATGTTCGTGGCGCAGCATATGTATCCTTTGCGGAGCCGATAGGTGTGTAGCCAATAAGAATAGTCACAGCAAGAATAACAGCAAATATCTTTTTAATAACACTTCTTTTAGACATTATCCTTCTCCTTTAATAAAAGTATTACCCAATATGTATATTGTTTATATTAATAACATATTCCATCTGAACCTATCCAGTATCCTTCGACATACTGATTTGTAACCATATAACCTGAACCGTCAAAGTAATACCAGTATCCGTCGATTTTAAGCCAGCTGTTTGATGGCCACCATCCTGATACGTCTTCAACCCACCATCCGGAAGCGTTGGATTTCCAGGTTAAGTAGTACTTATCATCCATTGTACCGTCACTATTAAACCAGTAGCCTTTATAATACTCTTCAGATGCCATATATCCATCCGGTTTGAAGTAGTACCATGCACCGTCAATTTTCTGCCATGAATCTGTAGGATACCATCCGGCACTGTCCTCAACCCACCATCCTGAAGCGTTAGATTTCCAGCTTAGGATTCCGTCATATGTACAGTTTCCGGATTCATCATACCATTTTCCATTTACCCATTCATTTGAGTACTTAGGTGTGGTAACTGCTGGTTTCTTGGTAGTGGTATTATTATTTGTGTTGTTATTTGTATTGTTATTCTGATTGTTATTTGACTGATTATTATTGTTACTGTTTTGCTGAGTATTTGTCTGGTTGTTCTGCTTGTTTTGATCATTCTGATCGCTATCACTTGGTTTTACATCTGGATTAGTACCGCCACCTTGTTCCGGTGTCGGATCTGGATCATTCTCAAGCATAGGTATTATATTCTGCTTTACTAATACCTGATTACATCTATCACAATGGCAGCCTTCTGTGAGTCCCGTAGAAGTTGTTGTTGGTGCTACGTAAGGATCGATTACCTTGTTATGGCCTAATGCATTAATTGGCTCGGTCTTTGTGCCACCACATTTAGTACAGGTGTAAGTCTTTACGCCTGCTTCAAGGCATTTTGGAGCGATTGTCACAACACCATTATTCCAGACATGCTGGCAAGTGTTATCCTTCATTGGAATTACTTCCTGCTTTACAAGGATGGCTCCGCAAGTTGAGCAATGCTTTCCTTCAGTAAGTCCTGTTGATGTGGTAGTTGCTTCAACAGCTTTATCAATTACTTCTGTGTGACCTGTTGCTTTTATTGTTTTACCTGTGATTCTGTCATTACATTTGGTACATACTTTGTCAGCTTCTTTTCCGTTGGCTGTACAAGTAGGAGCTACCGCTGAACTATAGTCATATTGATATGAATGTCCGGATGCAGGAATAGTCTCCCCTGTAATAATTGCACCACACTTAGTACATTTTTTATCAGCTTTTTTTCCGGCTTTAGTACAAGTCTCTTTTACAGCTGATCCGGAAACCTCTTGATAATCATGATTCTTTTTAGGTATTATTTCTTGGGCAACAAGAACCTTCTTACAAACAGAACAATGACTTCCTTCTGTTAAACCGGTTTCTGTACAAGTAGCTTCCTTACGAGCATCTGTTACTACAGTATGTACATGCTCTTTTATAGTAAATGTACAAGTTTTACTTCCGTTTACATCATTTGCATTGATTGGTTCTATGTAAACTTTTGCTGTTCCCGCATCGGTATTGTTTTCATATCTTAGTGTGTAATGATAATTTTCAACTAATACGGCATCTTTATAAATAACTGTAATATTCTGAGTTATTGGTGAACCTGTCCAGTCCTTATCAGTAATACCATTAACAGTAGCGTTGCTAAGATTGATTGCACCGCCTTTTATTGTTACACTTTTAGCTTTTGTACCACTTGAGTCAGCTATAGTATTTAACCCACAATTGTATTTACCGATTTGACATCCTGAAGGCTTTTTAATGACGCAATCATCTGCTATCACTATATTACCACCAGCTACTACAGTACCTTTTAAATAATCTGAACTATTTGTAGATGCATTAATTGTTCCACCTGAGAAGTTGAAATCATAGTGTGCATAGAATGGACTGCCTTTGGTAGAGCTAACGCTCATTTCACCACCGCTTACAGAGATATTTTTAGCGGCTTCAAAACAATCCTTTGTACATGTAACATCTACTATGCCGCCCTCAATACTGATATTTCCGTACATGCTATTAAAAACATATGATTGAGCACTACCGGTAATAGAGCCTCCTCTGAGACAAAAATCATTATTAGAACTAAGCTTAAATGCATCATTAAGCTGGATGTTTCCCTCACAATATGCACTTCCCCGTACTGTAAGTGTAGAATCACTGTTAAAGGCTACATTTGCATTTTTCTCAATTGTAAAGTTTGATGAGATTAATATCTGTTTATTGACAGTAAGCTTTGAGCTTCCGCTTATAGATATACTGGATGATGTAACAGTAAGTTCATTGAATTTAAGCTCCTGATCCATCACAAGATTAAATGGTCTGCCATTATAATCAAATAAGGTAAGATTGATTCCATTATTAGTAGATTGGATACTGTTTATAAAATCAGGTCTAGAAGAAGAATTGATATAACTGTTGATTTCACTTGCTTTTATATTTATGGTCTCTTGAATAGCAGCATTAACCTCACTTATTTGATAAGGATTACTATTTAAAACCATAAGAGAAACGATAATAAAAGCGACGATTCTTTTTACGATAGTAACTTTTTTACTCTTCTTCATCAGAATGATTCTCCTTTAGATTTTTTACATCTTCTTTTATTTTTTCTTTTTTCTTCTTTCCAAGCATCACGTCATAGTCATCATCATTATACTTAAAAATGAAAAGCAGAACTATTAAAATAACGCTTAAAGTAACACAAATATCGGCAAAATTAAATACCGGAAATTTTATAAATTTAAAGTAAATAAAATCAATAACGTAGTTCAGCCTGATACGGTCGATCATATTGCCGATAGCACCACCGATTACAAATAATAGGCATATTCTTACAGGTTTAAATCTTGGATTATCCCATATACGTATATATACTCTGAACCAATCAGGCTTTTTTCTTCATGAAGATCAAAGTTTTGAATTATTATGTATTTGGTCAGCTGGTCAATAAAGACCAGAAGTATTATTAATAAAATCGAGAGAAATAGTTTCTTTTTCATATTAATTATAATCTTTTATATACGTGATAAAAGCATCTTTCATAATTTCATCGTTTACATCTGTACAGATAAAGGCTTCGCCGATATTCTTTAGAAGTATGAATTTAATGCTGTTTCCGGAGACCTTTTTGTCATTATGAGTATTCTTTACGATCTGATCTATATCGATATCCTCCGGTAGCTTAGGAAGCTTGTAGTTATCTTTTATATGACTTATAACATCATCTGCCTTAGAGGCTTCAAGATATCCCATATTCTTTGAGATGATTGTTGCCAGGATGCAGCCAATAGAAACACATTCACCATGAAGAAGCTCGAAATTCATATGCTTTTCAAGCGCGTGGCCAAGAGTATGACCCAAATTGAGAAGTGCTCTCTCTCCTGTCTTTTCATGAGGATCGTTTTCAACAACCGCTTTCTTTATCTTATTACATTCATTAACTATATAGAAAAGCTTATCTGAATCGAATGAATCACCATTCTTTATAGAATTGATATTTTCCTTTAACCAGTAATAAAAGTCTGAATTTTTGATAAGTGCGGATTTTATAACCTCACCCATTCCTGAATAGAATTGACGCTCATCTAGTGAGTCAAGCGTTGACAGATTGATATAAACAAGCTTTGGCATATGGAAGGCACCGACCATATTTTTGAATGAATCAAAATCAACACCAGTCTTTCCGCCTATGCTTGAGTCTACATCTGCAAGAAGACTTGTAGGAACCTGAATAAAATCAATTCCTCTCAGATATGTAGCTGCAGTATAGCCACACATATCTCCCGTCACACCACCACCAAGAGCCAGTAGTATGTCATTTCTGTCAAAACGCTCTTCTATAAGCTTTACATATAAAGCTTTAACTGTATCAAGTGTTTTACTTTTTTCACCCTCTGGGAAAATAAAGCTAACTACCTTTGAATAATCATTCTTAACAACATCTAAAATAGCATCCATATAATAGGATGCTACTTTTGAGTCAGAAACTATGCATATTTTTTTTGTTTTGGTACTATTGTACGACTTAGAAAAGTCTGATATCCCTCCAAAATCTTTAGAATATACTATGTCATATATCTTATCACCTTTGAAAAAAATAGGTAATGATTCAAATAAAGACATTTTATCTCTCCTAGTCATCAAAAATAATATCTGCAAATGGATCTATACCATCTCCACCAAGAGTTGATCCATATACATTAGATGAATTACTGTTTTTATTTGCCATACTAAGCTTTGATCCGCCACTGGAAGAAGAATTACCGGACTGTCCGTTTGAAGATCCAATAGAACCATTATCCTTTGAAGAACTATCTGCAGCTCCTATGTTGAACTCAAATACATTCTTATCTTCTTCTTCTTTCTTATTATATCCGGCTTCAGCTACCTTAGATGCAGCATTAGGATCAAAATCATTATCGTCAAGTGTCCTTCTTAGCTTTCTGATAAGGCTGTTAAAGTTGGCTTTGTATTCAGCATATTTTGCTGTAAGGTCAAGAATCTCCTGTTCGATTCTTTCTCTCTGCTGCTTAGCTTCTTTAACTATATCGTTTGCACGACTGTTTGCTTCAAGCTCTATAGCTTTAGCATTCTTCTCAGCATTAGAAATAAACTCCTCACTGTTTTTATCAGCAAGAAGAAGCTTTTTATTAAGCTGATTTTCAGTCGATTTATAATGCTGGACCGTATCGGTAAGTGTAATAACCTTTTCCTTTAATTCAGCATTTGACTTATACAGCTCACTATAGCTTTTTGTGACCTCATCAAAAAATGCATTGACATCTTTTTTGTCGTAACCAATGCCACCTTTGAATCTTTTTTGCTGGAGATCAAGCGGTGTTAACATTTAACAATCCCCCTTAACAAAGTAACATTATTCCCCAAGTAACGGTGATACTGATGTGCTTGTAAGTATCTCTTCTCGTAAATCACCGGTAACTTCAATACTATTAGGTACTGCTATAAATATATTTGCGGAAATAGCCTTCAGGTCCCCCTCGATACCATAACATGCACCACCGATAAAATCGATAATACGCTGTGCAGGCTCAAGCTGAAGCCCTTCCATATTTATAACAATTGCCTTTCCTCTCTTAAGGAAATCTACTACTGTCTGAGCATCGTCAAATTCCTGAGGCTTTATAACAAATACCTCACTTGATGATGCCTTTCTTTTTCTTTCCATACCACCATCAAAAGCAACAAGCTTATCAGAAGCTGTGCTGGTTTTGAATTTTTTAGTTTCACGAGCCGGAGGGGCTGGTGAATAAGATTGACGTGCAGGAGCACGTGACGGAGTTCTTGAAGGAGCCGGAGCAGGCTTTGATTTTTTTCTGACCGGTTCTACATAATCGTCTTCTTCATCGTCGTCTTCGTCAAATATATAATCATCATCCTCATCGTAATCTTCATCATCATCGCTGATTTTGAAAAAATCAAGAAATCCTTTTTTCTTAGCCATTATTAATAATTCTCCAATCTATATGTACTACTGTCTTTCTCCGAATATGGCTGTTCCAACCCTGACCATAGTTGCACCTTCTTCGACTGCAACAACATAGTCATTAGTCATACCCATTGATAACACCGACATATCAACATTATCTATGTTTTGTGATTTTATGTCAAGTAATAATTCATGCATACCTTTGAATATAGGTCTGTTCTCTTCCGGATCATCTACAAATGGAGCTATTGTCATAAGGCCTTTTACATTTATATGTCTGAAGCTGGATGCTATTTCCTTAACAAGACCTAAAGCTTCGTCCTTTGAAACTCCAAACTTGCTCTCTTCTCCAGCATAGTTGACTTCAACAAGGATATCTACAAATATATCTCTTTTTGCAGCTTCCTTTTCGATTACCTGAGCAAGCTTATATGAATCTACAGAATGAATAAGAGATGTTTTATTGATAATGTACTTAACCTTATTTGTCTGAAGATGACCTATCTGATGGAATCTGACCGGTACTGATACCTCATCAAATTTCTTTTTCAGCTCCTGAGGTTTATTCTCGCCGAAATCATTTACCTCATATTTTATAAGCTCTTCTATATCCTCAAGAGGCTTTGTTTTACTTACAGCTATAAGAGTTACTTCCTTTGGGTCTCTTCCACATTTGACGCAGGTTTCATCTATTTTAGCTCTTACTTCATTATATCTGTCAATTAGCTTCTCGCTCATAACTACACCATCCTTTAATATAATGTCTGATTCTCATCAACCTGTGATGCATCCAGTACAACATTATCAAATTCTTTTAGGTTTTCGCCATTATTTACTATAGTAAACTCATCCTGTGACTTTATTATTTCTACTTCCATAAAGTCGGCTATTCCGGCATTTGCAAGGAATACTCCGGTAAGGTTGTCTCTTTCCAGAGAAAGAACAGGAGTCGTTTTTTTCTTATCCTTTGAATAAACCTGATCAGTATCCTTAAATGCATCCTTATCTACATAATAGAAATCCTCGTCTGTCTTGTATATAATAAGCTCTATGTTTTGTTCTTCGGCATCGGAGCTTGTTGCATCCTCATCATATCTGATTATATTAACGGTTTTTGAAAATGCATCCTCTTCTTCAAGAATATAATCCTTAGGTATCTTATAAACTTCCTTTTCCAGTAGTGCTGAATTAGGAACCTTAAGACCTTCTATCTTATTTAGGATTATTTCGATGTTCAGGAATCTTTCGTTTATATAGTCGACCATATATTTGTTTAAGGAAATGTCGAGATAAAACATATCATTTCCTTTAGAAATAAGAGTAAATGTACTCTTATATTCATTTGAAGAACCATTAATTGTAAATCTTATGCTCTCTTCTTCCTCAAGCATAGCAGCCTGATCTTTATTTATCTCACATACTATATGCCAGTTTTCGTCAGCTATAAGCTTATAAACGGTAGAACCGGTATCGAGTATATCACCGGAAGTAAGAGATGTCTTTTTATAATTGGCTGTATTAAAGTCATCCTCTGATAAGGTTTCCGGGGTTTTCTTTTCGTAACCGTCCAGGTAATAAGTAACAACCCCGCTTTCGGATGCTTTTATAGTCTGAAGTGTTGAGCTTACTGCTGTTCCACCGGCATGTATCTTGCTCATCATTACCTGACTCGAAAGCTCCATAACCTTACTCTCAACCTCTGATTTAAAATTATAGAGATTATTGAATTTGACATCACTGTAAGAAGCCTTGTAGCTGTCAATAACATCTCGTATATAAGCATAATCCTTATCGGAAAATAGCTCGTTGCCCTCATCATTTTCTCCGGCTTCTTTTATCGATGCGATTATATTGCCGGTTTCATCAACCGTACAGACAGGAGTACCCTTCTTTATCTTATCGCCGTCCCTTACGAAATAAATGAGGTAACCCGATTTAGATGAGGTAACCTCTTGTTCATTTCTGAGAGCGATTCCTGTACATTTGATGTTGTTATTTATATTACTCGAGCCAACCTTGTAAGTAGTTATCGGCTCTTTAGAGATAGAAATAACGATGCTTGCAATCACATAAATCAGAATGATAGAAAAAATAATGACTACAGAATTAAATCTCGCTGCTCTATTAAGTTTTATGATATTACTTCTGTCAGTTTTTCTCATTTTATACCTTGTATTTAAAAGTTATTTTATCATATCTAAAATCATAGCTGTTTTGTTATATTTAACATCATAGCTATTTTGTCATATTGAACATCATAGCGATCTTGTCATATAAGTCACCGGGCGATGTACCGTCAGCTACAAACAACGTATATGGCTTGTTATCTATGAGCACATTCATGGCAAGTACATTTCCGGCTGCTTCTGTAGTTCCGGTTTTCCATGACTCAATAGTTATGTTGGATGGAAGGCTTGCGCCACCTACAAGGAACTGATTAGTAGGTGATATATCATCCTTCATCTCAACTCCCTGTGAATTTGTATAGGTATATGTAAAGGAAGTGTAAGAATCAATTTCCTTTATTATATCGTATTTTTCTGCTTCCAGAAGAATCAGATACATATCATAAGCTGTTACATAATGATTATCATCATGCAGTCCATGTGGATTACAGAAATGTGATCCGGTCGCTCCTATTTCAGCAGCCTTATCATTCATCATCTGGCAAAATGTACCAACGTCGCCAGCAACATACTCAGCTAGTATTATAGCGAAATCGTTATACGATCTCATAAGCAGACCATACATAAGATTACGTACTGATATAGTACATCCTGCATTCAGCTGACTTACAAGAGCACCCTCTTCATCTATATAGATATCGTGACTAAGTGTCACATTGTCATCAAGACTTATTTTTCCCTCATATAACGCATCGCAAACAACCAAAGCTGTCATTAGCTTCGTTGTACTTGCAGGATATATACGTCTTAGGGAGTTGTGTGATACTAAGGCAGTATTTGTTTCATTGTCAACGAGTAACGCAGCATAACAATCATCCTTGAATAGATCTGCCTGAATCTCTTCATCGTTTCTAACAACAGCATATTCTGACTGATATCCACCCAGCTCATATGTAGGCAGACTCATGCTTATTTTTACTTCACCGTCCTTAGTATCGCTGTACGAATTATCAAAATGTGAGTTTTTGAATACAAAGAAACCTACCCCTCCGATACATATGATTACCAGAAGGAAATAGTAAATAAAAACCTTGCTCATAATTTTTCCTTAATTAGTGTTTATAAAGTACTCTCCAGTCCAGATCTCCTCTTTCAAGAGCTTTGATAAGAAGCTCCGCTGTAGCAAGATTGGATGCAAGAGGAATATTATATATATCACATAATGTAGATATACTATGAAAATCATTATTATGTGGCTGACTCTGTGTATTTTCTCTAAGGAAAATAACCAGATCCATCTGATTACTCTCTATCTGTGTAGCTATCTGTTGAACACCACCTAAATGACCGGCAAGAAACTTATGAACTGAAAGTCCGCATGCCTCCTCTACAAGTCGACCGGTGGTAGCTGTCGAATACACATCATGATTCTGAAGTATACCTCTGTAAGCTATACAAAAATTCTGCATTAACTTCTTTTTTGGATCATGTGCTATTAACACGATATTCATTTAGAATCCTCCCCAAATGTAACAAATCAATACTTACGCTTTTGAAGACTGATATTTAAAACTATTCCGAGTCCTAAAGCTGAGCTGATCAAGGATGTAAGACCATAGCTGATAAACGGTAACGGAATACCGGTATTAGGAAGCAGCTTTGTCGCAACACCTATGTTGATAAATGACTGGAAAGCAATCAGACACCCCATTCCAAAAGCGAACAGCATGCCAACATCATCTCTGGCATGCCTTCCTGCCCTTATACATTGTAACACTATAAGCAGAATAATTCCAA
>CACYJP010000030.1:0-15854 GCA_902774725.1 uncultured Lachnospiraceae bacterium | reverse complement strand
GGAAATAAGGTTGGTCTGAGCGGTATTTGTTGTCTTATTGTTCTTTGCCAGCCCCTTTCCTGTAAGCTGTCCGGAACCGATAGCCATAACTGAATTATCCTGCTGCATTGTCTCATCTTCATATTCTGATGGATATATGAAAGACATAATTCTCTTAACCTGATGCTCATACAGGAGACTTTGATCAGGTCGTTGTATATACCAGATAAAAAGACTGAAAAGAGGTATAAGAATAAGCAGAGTTATTCCGATTATCTTATATCTGAGACCTGCCAGAAACAGCATTGTAAGTAGAACTATACTCAGACAAAGTACTGTTGAAAGATCCGGCTCCCTGAATATCAGCAGGATCGGTATAAGTAGAAGTATTATAAACGATGCAAGTCCACCTATAGAATTTACCCTGTTCTTATCCATCAGCTTGCTGAGAAATGCTGCAAAGAAAAGTATACAGCAGGTTTTAGCGAGCTCTGAAGGCTGGAAGGTGATTCCGGCCAGATTGAACCATCTTGTAGCATTATTAACAGTAGAACCTGCAACAAGCACAAGAACAAGAAGTACATTTACAAATAAATATAGCGGAATATACAGATTCATTGCTATATGATAATCGATGAGTGATAAAACTATCATTATCACTATTGCAAGACCTACACCGGCAGCCTGTTTTACAGTGAAATCATCATTTACACTGTCAATAACAAACACTCCAAGTATCATTAGTGAAATTACAAGGAATAATAATATGAAGTTGTAATATCTGAAGTTGTATTTTTTAAACATATTTTTTCCTTTGTTTAAGACTTATATCAGTCTTTCTCAGCCGAAGCAAATTAGTCGGCAACATCTCCTGAATCCTCTGAGAAGCTTGCATCATTCAATGCTTCTTTATCATATAGATAAGCATATATAAATCCGGTCAGATCCGCGGCATTACCGGAGGAATAACCGTTTGGAATAACAGTGGTTACAGATACCTCAGGCGCAGAGTAAGGTGCATATGAGATAAACAGAGCGTGTGCAGGCTTATCCTCTCCTTCCTGAGCGGTACCGGTTTTACCGGCTACTTCAACATTTATTGAATTAAGCAGCTTATTCTTTTGAAGGTCGTCTGTTACAACCATACGCATACCTGTATGAACCTGATTCCAAAGTCCATCGTCTATGTTGACCTGTGATGCTATTGTATGGGTTGACGACCGGACGACATTTCCTTCATAATCCGTTATTTTGTTCATAAGAGACAGATTGTAGCAGGTTCCGCCGTTTGCAATAGTAGAAACATACCTCGACAGCTGAACAGGTGCATAAGCATGTGTACCCTGTCCGATGGCACTAACAACGGCATCGTTATTAGAAAAATGTGGTTCTATCTCTTCTATCTCAACTCCTGATTTCTCAGTCAGTCCAAACATTCCGGCATACTTCTTAAGACTTGCAAGACCTTCATCATCGACATATTTTCCGGATCTTGTAGCAAGTCTGTAACCAACAGTAAAGAAGAAGTAGTTACATGATACATCGAGCGCAGTCGGAATATTGATTGAACCATGTGTCAGATGGTAGTCTCTGTAGATCCAACATTTTGGCTTGGTATATACATCCTCGAAAACTCCGAGGTCGGTTATATACTCATCAACACCGAGTACATTTTCTGATACACCACTTATAGCAGAAATAGGCTTAAATGTAGAACCGGGGGCGGTTCTCATCATCGTAGCTCTGTTATAAAGCGGGTCAGTATGATCCTCAAGCAGCTTATTATAATAATCAGGATCAACGTAATTAGTCAGATAATTATTATCATAGCTCGGGTAGCTGACCATTGCTCTTATCTCACCTGTATTTACATCCGTTACTACTACAGCTCCGGAACATGGTGTAAGAGCGAGCATAGCCGGTGTGATTTCCAATGAGGTGAGCTTTGATATTATAAAGTTGTATGGGCTTATAACGCCTGACTGGAAGCTTTCATACTCAGCATCATTATCCTTATTCAGAACACCCTGATCATATAACAGATTGATAACATCATGACCGGATATAGAACCCTCGCGTATCATATTTCTGATAACTCTGTTATTGAAGTCATCATCATCCTTGAGATATTGGATTATATAATCAATAAGTGTTGTATATATCTCATCAGAATCATAATACTTATCCTCTTCCTGAATTGAGGTAGTATTGATAGCTTCAACACTTATAAGATATCTGAGGAAATCCTGAAGGGATGTCTGGTCTGTTGTATAGTCAATAAACTCTTTAGAATTCTGATTTACAGCAGATGAATCATAGATTCCCTGCTTACTGAGCATTTCACATATATATTCACAATAATCCTTATATTCCATATCCAGATTTTTAAGCTCAACAGGATTATCTGTAAGAATTCCGTCTACAGTCTCTAACGTCGTCTTCTGTCTTGTAACAAATGATTTATAGGTATTTCTTTCGAGCTCGGTAGCACCGGATTTGGTCATATCTGAAAGCTTAATCAGATTATTATTAAAGAATGCAGCATAGACATCTGTGATAGCTATCAGCTTTTGAGGGTTATCCTCAGATGTATAAGCTATATTATTTATCTTTGAAATAAGTATAGAGGCAATCTCCTTCTCCAGCATATCATAGCAATACTTCTGTAAATCTGTATCAATAGTCAGATATACGTCATTTCCGGCTATAGAAGGCGTATCCTTTGTAACCTCAATTACCTTTCCGAGATTATCTACATAAAGAGTCTGCTCGCCGTCTGTACCATGCAGGTCTGTTTCATAGACCTTTTCAATTCCGGCCTTGCCGACTACGTCTCTGCTATCGTACTTCTTCTCTCCGAGCTGTTCATTGAGTGTATCTATATCATCCTGAGAAGCTTTTCCTACATAGCCTATTATGTGAGAATAATACTTAGACTCATTATAAACTCTGCTTGATTCGACCATAATATCCATACCGAGCAGATTATCCTTATTCTCAGTAATGGCTGCCCTGCTCTTTTCTGATATATCATGTGCTATCTCGACCGGTACGTACTGCTGGAATCTGTTAAGCCAAAGATTATATCTGCATGCAAGTATCTTCATTCCGGTTTCATCATCGTATTCTTTGCCTATTTCAAACAGCTTTTTCAGATATTTAACTACATCTTCAGCACTTGAATTCAGCTGTTTGTCAGTCAGATCATCAACAGAATCAGCTGCATATACATCCTTGAGGAAATTTTTGAGTACATTTCCCTTAACATTAAACTTGTATTTTCCTGCTTTATAATCAATTCTGAAGTTTGAGTCTATATCATCACCATTGGTTTTAAGAATATTCAGCGTATTTCCGATTATTCTGTTCTTCAGCTGATTTTCGGATATATTCATTTTTTTTGCTTCATCAGGAAGCAGATTGCTGTTACCAAATGTAAGTGTATACGATATCTTGTTGTAAGCAAGGAGCTTTCCGTTTACATCATAGATATTTCCTCGTATTGAATTAACAGTAAGAGTCTTTTCCGACTTATACTCAAATGTATTTACATACTGTTCGCCTTGCTCTATCTGAATAGTAAAAAGTCGGTTTATGAGTATCACAAAAAGAAGGATTATTACCAGAGTAACCGGGAATATCCTGCTTCTTACGTAATCAAGTGTGATTTCTTTTAGGGATATTAATAAATCCTTAAACCACCTCATTCTCTTCTACCTTCTTCTTCAAGTATTTATTAATCCAGACATAGAATCTGTATATTATAATGGTCGCAAGAACTGTAAAAAGCATCTGCGGCAGCATTACATGTGTTAAATAGAAAAACAGATTGGTTCTGTTTCTAAGCAAAAATGTCGCAATATATATCACAAAATTAAAGAATAATTCATCCACAATTATAATAATAACCGGCATCATAACATCTTCCATAAGAAATTCCTTATGGAAGGCACCATTCAGATAACCGATTATCATAAATAGAAACATATATGGACCTATAAGGGTTCCAAAGAAAATATCATACAGAAAACCACAGAAAAAGCCTGTCAGCATTCCTTCTCTTCTTCCCCTCATAATACCAAAAGACATAGTAAGTATTAAAAGAAGATTCGGTGCAATTCCTCTTACATTTTGAAATGAAAATAAAACACTCTGTAAAAGAAATGACAGAATAATTAGTATGAAAATAGAAATAATTCTACGCATTAATAATTCACTTCCTGTTTACGGTCAAGTATAACAAGTACATCCTTGATATCTGAAAAATTGACTGTAAGTGTTATACGTGCAGTCTGAGTAAGATTGTTAGGATCTTGTTCTACGCTGGTAACATATCCGATTGTGATTCCATATAGATATCTATCAGAAACGCTGGATGTGATTACCTTATCCCCTTCTGTAACTATCGCATTCTTATCTATGTCAGTCGCCAGAAGATATCCATTATCCATATTCTGAAGGCTTCCTTCGACATTGCATAAATAACCGGCTGAGCCTATCTCAGCAGTAACATTTGCTCTGTCATCAATGATAGCTCTGACTTTTGCATAATCATCATATGACTCAACGACGATTCCTAAAAGACCTTCATCACATATAACATTACAGCCTTCATAAACATCATCATTTAGTCCTTTATTTATATAGAACTCATTGAACCAGCCTGAGGAATTAACTGAGAAAATTCGAGCGGCTGTCTTCTTGTAGTCAGGATACATCTCATCAAGATCATATAGATCTCTGAGTGTCTGAAGCTCTGCAAGCTCAGCCTCCTGCTTACCAAGATCATTCTGATACTGTGTAAGCTCCTTCTTAAGTGCTTCGTTTTCTTTTTTTAATTCCTTTACATCTCCAAACACCTGAACCTTATCATCAAACCAGGAGCCAACATCATTTGCTCCCTCCTGAAGAGGTGTCATAAACTTACCGGTAAACTCCTTGATTGGCTTAACGGCATCAGGAAAAAACGCTGATATTACTGTCAGTGCAATACATATGACTGATAATACAATCAGGAGATATTTAGGACTTACATCTTTTTTACGTTCAAGCTTCATTTTTTATCCTTATATTAGCTTTATTAATTCTTCTTTATAATAGATTCATTGATGCGAGGCTTATATACTGTTTATTCCCTATTATTATATGGTCAAGCAGTGGAATACGAAGCTCCTCACCAAGTTTTTTTATTTCTTTGGTTATTATTATGTCCATATCACTGGGATTTGGATCTCCAGAAGGATGATTATGTACAAGTATTATGCCAGTCGCATCAGCCTTGAGTGCTTCAATAAAAAGCTCTCTTGGTGAAATAAGGCTCCTGTCTACTGTTCCTTCGGAAAGTAGTACCTTATGCAGGTATTCATTATTCGTAGATGTAAATACCGCGTAAAGTCTTTCTTTTGTGAGATATCTTACCTGCTCCATAAAATAATCCGCAACAGTCTCAGAATTATTGAAGCGGATATTCTCCTTCCTTCTTTCTGAAGACATCCTGCGGGATATCTCTGTCATAGCTATTATCTGGCTTGCTTTTGTCTTACCGACACCCGGTATCTTCATCAGGTCATTTAAATGTCTGTAATTCAGACCATGAAGTCCTTTATAATGCGGGTGATCATTAAGGATTCTCTGAGCAAGCTCAATAACGCTCATATCTTTTGAACCGGTGCGAAGTATTATTGCAAGAAGCTCTGCATCTGATAAACTCATAGCACCGTGTTCCTTCAGCTTTTCGATCGGTTTTTCATAATCGACCATATCAGCTATTCTTAAATTATTCAATTTACCCTCCGTTCCTCTTTAGTGTGTGTGGAAATGGAAAGTAACACATAGATAGCATTATGTTACCATATACTACTATTTTTATCTACTATTTTCTGTAGGGACATCATTATACCAAACTTTGCATGAGGATACGTAAGTCCACCCTGAAAATATACTGCATAAGGTTCTTTTATTGGCGCGTCAGCTGATAATTCTATAGATGCACCTGATACAAATGCACCTGCCGCCATAATGACGTCACAATCATATCCAGGCATTGCCCATGGAACCGGTTTAACATAGCTGTCAACCGGAGCGGCTGACTGAATACCCTCACAGAAGGCTTCAATAAGCTCCGGACTACCGAGTGTGACAGCCTCGATTATGTCATATCTATCCTCGTTAGCATCCGGTATCGCTTTAAAACCAAGGCCTTCATATACATTTGCAGCAAAAATAGCTCCTTTAAGAGCGGCTGCTGTTACTGTAGGAGCCATAAAAAGCCCCTGTGCAAACTGAGCTGTAACACCAAGTGAAGCACCTACTTCCTTTTTAATTCCGGGTGTTATAAGTCTGGCTGCAGCATTCTCAATACACTCATGAGTTCCGCAGATATAACCGCCAATTGGAGCCATACCACCACCGATATTTTTAATCAGTGAGCCAACAACCATATCAGCTCCAACATCTGATGGCTCGATAGTTTCTACGAATTCACCGTAGCAGTTATCTACCATTATGATTATTTTATTTTTATAACCTCTTTCGGCTTCTATTTCTCTTATATACTTAATTGCCTCACCGATTGCTTCTACAGAAAGTGAAGGTCTTGTATCATAGCCCTTGGAACGCTGTATCTCGATGAGTCTTGTGTTCTCTTTTATAGCATTTTTAATTCCATCAAAGTCCCAGGAACCATCAGGAAGAAGGTCTACCTGGTCATAGGTGATTCCGTATTCAGCAAGGCTTCCCTTTTCTTCTCTTACACCAATAACGCCCTGAAGAGTATCGTAAACAGGACCTGCTATTGAAAGCATTTCATCCCCCGGTCTCAGGTTTCCGGCAAGTGCAATTGTAAGTGCATGAGTTCCACAGGTTATCTGCTGTCTCACGAGAGCGTCCTCAGTATGGAAGACCTCGGCATATATTTTTTCCAGAGTATCACGGCCACTGTCATTATATCCATAACCTGTAGTACCCTTAAGGTGCTCTTCGGCCAGTCTGCATTTCGCCATAGCCTGTTGAACCTTTATCTGATTATATTCTGCTATTTTATCTATTTTATCGTATCTGTCTTTTAATTTTTCCTCTATCTTGGCGCAGTAATCATAAACCTTTTCAGATATACCACTTTCAAGATAATACTTCTTTAATTCATCCATTTTGAATCCTTTCAAGCATACGTTCATCCGTCTCCTCAGAGCTTAAGCTGTAATCATTCGAAAACTCATCTCTGTCCAGCCATATAACATCCTTTTCTCTTCTGAACCAGGTAAGCTGTCTTTTAGCAAAATGTCTGGTGTTTTGCTTTATATCGTCATATGCTTTTTCTAATATTTCATTATAATCAGCAGAACCTTCTTTGATATTGTTTTCCTTTATGAGCTGTATTGCGTCATATATTTCCTTATATCCGATAGCCTGCATAGAGTTATATTCTCTTTTGACACCATTATTCAAAAGTCCTTTAACTTCTTCGTAAAGTCCCTGCTCTCTCATAATGTCTACTCTTTTATTGATTCTTGAATAAAGCCTGTCTCTATTCATTGTTATCACATAATATCTGCTGTCATATACTGATTCTTTTGTATGTTGCTCGGCATTATGTTCAGAAATAGGCTTGTTATGATAATGAAAATATTCAAGTGCTCTTATAACCTTTCTGTGATTATTCTTATGTATAATCTCAGCAGAGGCCGGGTCTATTTCCTTAAGCTTTTCGTAAAGACTATCTATATCCCCTGTTTTTTCAAGGTAATCCTCCAGCTCCTTACGATAAGCCTTATCTTCGTTTTCCGTATCAAAATCAACATCATATAGAAGTGCCTGTATGTAAAAGGCAGTTCCGCCGACAATTATCGGTATATGTCCTCTTTCGTATATCTCATTAACAAGTCTTTTGGCATCCTT
This sequence comes from uncultured Lachnospiraceae bacterium, assembly GCA_902774725.1. Lineage (GTDB taxonomy): Bacteria > Bacillota > Clostridia > Lachnospirales > Lachnospiraceae > Eubacterium_Q. Next base: position 7,979 of record CACYJP010000030.1, on the reverse strand, counting down.
TTGAAATACAGTTACATCAAAAGGAAAGTCAGGCTCATATACATCTATCATATGATGTGGAACACCCTGCATTTCATCCGGGGTGATTTTTGCACTTCCTATATCAAAGCCTTTATAAACCTGAACACTATCAGCTGAGATGATCTCTCCATCAATTTTCTTAGCAAGCTTAATTGACAGATCTGTTTTTCCTGCGGCTGTAGGTCCGGTTAGTACTATAAGTTTATTCTTCATAATCACTCAACAATTCGTTTAAACTTTTTATCTAATTCTTCTTTTGTCATTTTTATAAGAGTTGGTCGTCCGTGAGGACAGGTGTAAGGGTCATTTAGCTTCATCAGTCTCTCTATCAATATCTGTACTTCATCTAAAGTTATTTCCTGATTTCCTTTTATGGCAGCCTTACATCCCATGGTTGCAAGCTTTCTTACAAATATATCTTCTGTAACACCCTTTACATCATCTGTAAGATAAGCAACCAGCTCAGTGAATACCTCTCTTCCGTTTAGACCTATAAGGTTTGCTGGCATGGCAGAAAGCTTTACATCATTACCACCGAACTCTTCTATTTCAAATCCATAGTTCTTTAGATAATCAATATTATTCATTACTGCGAGCTTCTCTGCACTTGACAGAGATACGACCTCCGGTGGGAAAACACCCTGTGAATGTATCTTTCTCTCTTTAAACTCGGCAAGGAAGGTTTCATAGTTTACTTTTTCATGCGCAGCGTGCTGATCCATCAGATACATCACTCCGTCGTATTCTGTTATCCAATAGGTTTTAAATACCTGGCCGATTATCTTATGATGTCCCTTTGCTTCCTCTGAAAGGTATCTCGTTTCAGTGAGCTCTTCCTGCTTATATTCCTGCTTATTTTCAGGTCTATATTCAGGAGTGGATTCAGGTCTATACTCAGGCTTGAATTCCGATTTGGATTCAGGTGTATATTCTTGTCTGGCTTCCTGAATGAATTCCTGTTTATATTCCTGAACATTATCCTGTTTTACTTCAGGCTTATAATCCTTCTCTTCCTCCGGAGTAGCTGTTTCAATTGATGAGCTGAGTTTTTCTCTGTATTCCTTTGGAAGAAGGCTTTCAAGAATAGAAAAACTATTTGTATTACCCGGTTTACTGTTTTCAGTGTAGCTCGTTACAGGCTTTACCTCAGGCTGAGGAGGTGTATTAATAACAGGCTTAGGTATATAAGCGTTTTCAGCCTCAGGTATCATTTCCTTATCAGTCAGAGCATCCTTAACGGCATGGAAAACAGCATGAAACAGTGCTTTTTCATCATCAAATCTGAATTCTCTTTTGGCCGGATGTACATTTACATCCACCATATAAGCCGGAACCTCAATAAACAGAGCTGTAAATGGAAACTTATGCTGCATTATATGAGTCTTATAGGCTTCCTCAATAGCTCTGTTTACAACAGGACTTTTGATATATCTTTTATTTACAAAATAGTTCTCAAAGCTTCTGTTTCCCTTTGATAGAAAAGGCTTTCCGATATATCCGGTTATTTTTATATTTTCATCTGAGTAATCAGCTTCCAGAAGTCCCTTGGCTATATCCTTACCATACAGCTGATATATAGTCTCTTTAAGTCGACCATCTCCCTGAGTATCAACGATAGTCTTTCCGCCTGATATGAGCTTGATGGCAACATCAGGATTTGAAAGTGCTATATGAGTGATCAGGTCGTTTATGTAAGAACCTTCGGTCATATTGGATTTAAGAAATTTGAGTCTGGCCGGCGTATTGAAGAATATATTTCTTGAAATGATTGTTGTTCCCTCAGGAGCACCAATCTCCTTATGCTCGACTTCTTTTCCGCCTCTTATCTCATACTTTGTTCCGGTCAGCTGATCCTGTGTTTTTGTGATCATCTCAACCTCTGATACAGCTGCAATTGTAGACAGAGCCTCTCCTCTGAAACCAAGCGAGCAGATATTCAGCAGATCATCGACATTATCGAGCTTGCTTGTAGCGTGACTGTAAAAAGCCTTTTTCACATCCTCAGCAGCGATTCCTGAGCCGTTATCTGTAACTCTGATAAATGTAGTACCGCCGTCATTTATCTCAATTGTAACTCTTGTCGCCCCTGCATCTATTGAGTTTTCGACAAGCTCCTTTACAACGGACGCAGGTCTCTCGATAACCTCACCTGCTGCAATTTTATCAATTGTATGCTGATCAAGTATTTTTATCATTTTATACATCCTCAATGTTTAGTGTGTTTTATTATGATTAAGTATATGGTTTTATTTGAGTCTGCTTTGTATCTCCTGTAGATATAATAATGCCTTAACCGGAGTCATGTTATTTGTATCAAGATTCTTAAGTTCATTTGCAATACTCATTTCCTCAGGTGAAGCAAAAAGACTCATCTGACCTGATTCTTCTTTCTTTTTCGACTGTGCTTTATGACTTGTAACAACCTTGATATCACGGGCTTTACCTGTTATATCCTCCTCGGAAAGATAAGCAGCAATTTCCTTGGCTCTTTCAGTAACAACAGCTGGAACACCGGCAAGCTCAGCAACCTCAATACCGTAGGATCTGTCGGCTCCTCCTCTGATAATCTTTCTAAGAAATACAAGTGTATTTCCATCATGCTTTATTGCAATTGAATAATTATTAACCGAAGAAAGCTTGTCTTCAAGATCGGTAAGCTCATGATAATGAGTCGCAAAAAGTGTTTTTGCACCAATTGCATCCTTATCGGCGATATATTCAACAACTGCCCATGCAATAGAAAGTCCATCAAAGGTTGATGTACCTCGTCCTATCTCATCCATAATAATCAGAGAATTATCAGTTGCATTTCTAAGTATATTTGCGACCTCACTCATCTCAACCATAAATGTAGACTGGCCCTGAGCAAGATCATCACTTGCTCCGACTCTTGTAAATATTCTGTCAGAAACAGAGATGCTTGCATTCTCAGCAGGGACAAAGGAACCTATCTGAGCCATAAGACAGATCAGAGCAGTCTGTCTCATATATGTCGATTTACCTGCCATATTCGGACCGGTAATAATCATGATTCGGTTAGATTGGCCATCAAGAAATGTATCATTAGGGATAAAATCGTCACCCTTCATCATTTTCTCAATAACCGGATGTCTTCCTGCGGTTATGGAAATAGTTCCATCATTCGTAATTGCCGGTCTTACATAATTATTATGCATAGCAACATAGGAAAGAGAGGCAAGAACATCTGTAAGTGCAATACTTTCAGCCGTTTTTTGAACTCTTACCACCTCAAGTGCAAGCGCATCTCTTAGCTTTACAAATTCATCATATTCAAGACCATAGAGGTTTTCCTCGGCACTTAGTATTTCACCGGAAAGCGTTGACAGCTCATCAGTTGTAAATCTTTCAGCATTTGTAAGAGTCTGCTTACGTATAAAATAGTCAGGCACAAGATTCTTATATGAATTTGTAACCTCGAAGAAATAACCAAATACTCTATTAAACTTAATGCGGAGATTTTTAATTCCGGTACTTTCCTTTTCTTTTTCTTCAAGCGCTGCAAGTATACCCTTGGAATTAAGCTTTTTATCTCGGTAATTATCTATATGTTCATTATAGCCTGCTTTAAAAATACCACCCTCTCTTATGGTTATAGGTGCGTCTTCATCTATTGCACTTTCGAGGAGCAGGTATATGTCCTCAAGAACATCAAAGCTTTCATACATTTCCTTGAATATATCGCCATTCAAATCCTTTAACAGATTTTTTATGTGAGGCAGATATAGGAGTGATGTCTTGAAGCTGAGCAGGTCTCTAGGATTGGCTGTTTTCATAGATATTCTGGTCATAAGACGTTCAAGATCATAGATCGAACTGAGATACTCTCTCATTTCATCTCTTGAAATCATATTTACAGAAAGAGATTCGATAGCATCCAGTCTTTTATCTATCTCTTTAATATCCATCAGAGGAGTTTCTACAAAGCTTCTCAGCATACGGGCACCCATAGCTGTTTTTGTTTTATCAAGCACCCAGAGAAGTGAACCCTTCTTTGCACCATCTCTCATAGTCTCGGTAAGCTCAAGATTTCTCTTGGTTGCTGAGTCAAGAATCATATAATCCTGAACATAATAAAGCCTCAGATTATTTATCTGAGTCATTGCACTCATCTGTGTATCAAAAAGATAAGTAAGAAGTGCTCCGATGCTTGAGGTCGTTTCAGGGATATCCTTAAGTCCGAGACCTTCAACTCCGGTTACATTAAACTGGTTCTCAACCAGATGAAGTGCATTGTCATAATTAAAGTTTCTATCCGGTACTTTGCTTTCGGTTATTGATAATTTGTCAATAATTTGAGTGTAAGTTGACATAAATTCATTATTGTTAACCCACTCTGCGTTTTCGCTATATAATATCTCTCTTGGTTCATATTTGATGATCTCATCAAATACTTTTTTGATATCATCAACAGACGTACATAAAAACTCTCCGGTCGAGATGTCTGAAACAGCTATACCATAAACTGTTCCACCGTTCTTTTCAGATCTTGATAACTCAGAAAAACAGAGAATAAAGTTATTTTTATCCTCTGATAGATTGTTATCTGTTATATTTGTTCCCGGAGTAATGATGCGGATTACCTTTCGTTCTACAAGTCCCTTTGCAAGCTTAGGATCCTGAACCTGTTCGCATATCGCAACCTTGTATCCAAGCTCGATCAGCTTACCGATATAGAGCTCAGCAGCGTGATAAGGAATACCACACATAGGTGCTCTTTCTTCGAGTCCACAGTCCTTTCCGGTAAGTGTAAGCTCAAGCTCTCTGGATACCTTTACTGCATCCTCAAAAAACATTTCATAGAAATCACCGAGCCTGTAAAAAAGTATACTATCGGGATTCTCGTCCTTTGTCTTTAAATAATGCTGCATCATCGGAGATAGTTTTGTTCTGTCTATTTCACTGGAATTCATCAATCTCTCCTAAATAATAAAATCCTTTTGCTTCGTTAAGTTTCACATTTACAAAGCTTCCTATGAGTGACTTGTCACCCGGAAAATGTACTAAAATATTATTATCCATTCTTCCTGTAAGGTAGCCATCCATATGATCATTCTCTGTTTCTACGAGTACTTCCTTAGTGCAGCCTTCAAATCTTGCAGATACCTCACTGCAGCTCTCTCTTACAACTTCAAGTACTCTGTTAAATCTCTCATTTACCAGCTCTTCAGGCAGCTGCTCCATTTTTGCAGCCGGAGTTCCTGTTCTGATTGAGTAGATAAATGTAAAAGCCTGATCGTACTTTGCATAATTAATTACATCTATTGTATCCTGAATATCCTCTTCTGTTTCGCCGGGGAAACCGATCATTATATCTGTTGTAAGTGAAACATCAGGAAGCTTTGCCCTTATTTTATCAACCAGTGCCAGATAGTCTTCCTTAGTATATCTTCTGTTCATTGCTTTAAGTATAGCTGTTGAGCCTGACTGAACAGGAAGATGTATATGTCTTGCAACCTTTGGATTTCTGACGATCACATCTATCAGCTTGTCTGACAGGTCCTTTGGATGACTTGTCATAAATCTGACTCTCTTTAGTCCTTCTATTTTACAGACGTCCTCGAGCAGGTCAGGAAAATCATAGTCCGGGTTTTCGTTTATTGTCTCACTTTCATCCAGGTAGTTTATTCCGTAGGAATTAACATTTTGGCCAAGAAGCATTATTTCAACGCAGCCCTCACTAACGAGCCTTTTGATCTCGCAAAGAATATCCTCGGGAGTTCTGCTTCTCTCGCGGCCTCTTACATATGGTACGATGCAATATGTACAGAAATTGTTACATCCATACATGATATTTACGCCTGATTTAAAAGCGTATTTTCTTTTCTCCGGGAGATTTTCCACGTTCTTTTCAGGAGCACTCAGTACCTCGATTACCTGCTTTTCATCACCGGAAAGTCTTCTGTATAGAAGCTCGGCAAGCTTGTAGAAGTTAAATGTACCAAATACGATATCTACTATTTTGTACTTATCTCTTATAACCTCGACAGTTTCAGGCTGCTGCATCATACAACCGCATATACCGATAAGCATATCAGGACTTTGCTGTTTCTTTTTCTTAAGCGCCCCCAGGTGACCATAAAGCTTCTGATTAGCATTCTCTCTTACTGTACATGTATTAAATATAACGAAGTCTGCATCAACTTCCTTCTCAGCCTCGGTGTAGCCTATTCTTTCAAGTATACCGATCAGCTTTTCGGAATCATGAGCATTCATCTGACAGCCAAAGGTGGCAACAAAGAAGCTGGGTGCCTTTCCTTTTCTTATCATGTAATCCTCTACCAGCTCATGACATTTTTCCATAAAGAATTCCTGTCTTGCAGGCTCCTCTAAAGGTGCTGAACTCATTATAGTGTTATTTAAAATGTGTGTATCATTTGTATTCATATTATTTATCCTAAAAAACTTATACTATTTAAATCTTCAAGCCATATAGCGCTGCTTGCATCACTTGGCATTCTGAGATCACCACGTGGTGACAGTGAAACGCTTCCGACCTTTACCCCATCAGGCATACAGCTTCTCTTAAACTGCTGATTAAAGAATCTCTTGTAGTACATGGATATCCATTTCTCGAGCTCTTCGTCGCTATAATCATCCTTAAATGCCTTCTTAGCAAGATAGTAAACCTTTGAAGGTCTGAAACCATATCTCAGACTGTTATATATAAAGAAATCATGTAGCTCATAAGGTCCGACCTTATCCTCAGTTTTCTGAGATATGTTTCCATCCTTGTCCGGTGGAAGCAGCTCAGGACTGATAGGCGTATCAAGAATATCCTTAAGAACGTCTGATGCTTCAGGGAATATACTGTTTTCGACAACAGAATCAATCATCCATCTGACCAGGGTCTTTGGTATACTTCCATTTACACCGTACATACTCATCTGGTCGCCGTTATATGTGCACCAGCCGAGTGCAAGCTCAGATAGGTCACCTGTTCCGATAACCAGGCCGTTATGTGCATTTGCATAGTCCATAAGTACCTGAGTTCTCTCGCGGGCCTGAGTATTTTCGTAGGTTATATCCTTATTCTCTATATCATGCCCTATATCCTTAAGGTGCTGGATACAGACGTCCTTGATATCTATTATCAGTGGCTCTGTACCAAGTGCCTTTATAAGCTCAAGCGAATTATTAAAGGTTCTGTCAGAGGTACCAAAGGCCGGCATTGTAATTGCAATCAGATCAGAGCTGTCACGGTCCATTTTCTTAAGCGCTTTAGCACATACAAGCAGTGCAAGCGTTGAGTCCATTCCGCCGGACACACCAACAACCGGCTTTGCACCGGTTATCTTAAGTCTCTTAACAAGACCGCTTACCTGCATATCAAAGATCTCATTACAACGCTTTATTCTCTTATCCTTTGACTTTGGAATAAAAGGATGCTTAGGCGCGTTTATATATTCGCCATCCGACTGATTGATACTGTCTAAAGGAAGCTTAACCCTGTTTACTTCAGCTATTTTTTCCTTAAACATAAGACATGAATCTGCAAATGTAGTTGACAGCTTTCTGTCATATCTGATTTTTTCCAGATCAATATCAGCTATCATTATATAATCATCAGCAAGAAAATCTCTGTTCTCGTTAATGAGTGCACCGTTCTGAGCCAGAATACTGTGTCCTGAGAAAACAAGGTCCTGAGTAGATTCGCTTGAGCCTGCGGAAACATATAAATAGTCTCCCAGACATGATGCAGACTGATGCTTTACAAGATTCTTTCTATATTCCCTTTTTGCAATAGTTTCATTACTTGCCGATATATTGACTATAAGCTCAGCACCGGCAAGAGCAAGTGTGTTAGAAGGTGGTATTGGTGACCACAGATCCTCGCAGATCTCTACACCAAAGGAAAGGTTAGCTACACTTTCGAATACAAGATTGTTTCCGATTGGTATATCATAGTCTTCACCATCAACACTTAGGCCTGTTTCCTT
>CACYJP010000029.1 GCA_902774725.1 uncultured Lachnospiraceae bacterium | reverse complement strand
TGAAAAGAGGTATCAAGTACCAATAGAAAGTTATTTGGGACGGTTCTGCGTAGCCGTCTCTATTTGGGAGAAGGATATATGATCACAAAAAAAGCTTATGCAAAGGTAAACCTAAGCCTTGATATAGTTGGCTTCAGAGAGGACGGCTACCATCTGGTGAGGATGGTTATGCAGACGCTGGATATATATGATGAGCTTGAGTTTAAGAAAATAGACGAGCCTGAGATAAGAGTATTTCTCAAAAATGAAGAGGATGTTGCCCAAAGAGCAGCTATAGCTGACGGAGCTTCAGTCGGAAAGCAGGAGTCTTCGCTTGGTGCGGTTCCTCTTGATGAAAACAACCTGGTCTACAAGGTGGCGAAGCTTCTTCTTGAGAAGTATGTCTGGGAGAAGGAGCCGGATGCAGGCGTTGAGATAACTATGTCAAAGAATATCCCGATTGCAGCAGGAATGGCCGGCGGAAGCAGCGATGCTGCAGCGACCTTCAAGGGTATGAATGAGCTCTTTGAGCTAAATCTTATGGATAAGGAGCTTATGGAGATGGCCACTCCTCTGGGTGCTGATATACCTTACTGCATCATGGGCGGAACTGCGCTTTCTGAGGGTATCGGTGAGGTTCTGACCAGACTTCCGGAGCTTCCGGACTCTGTCTTCCTTGTGGCAAAGCCTCCGATTTCTGTTTCTACAGGCGAGGCCTATGGCGGATACGACAGCATGATCAAAGAGTATGAGCAGGACCCAAAGGCCTTTCGTGATTTCAGACATCCTGATGTTGATGGTATGGTGGATGCGATATATGCAGGAAGCCTCAAGGGTGTTACAGACAGGTTCGGAAATGTACTTGAGTACGTGACTTCGAAGAAGCATCCTGAGATCAGTCAGCTTGAAGAAGTGATGAAGTCCGGAGGAGCTATTAATTCGATGATGAGCGGAAGTGGACCGACTGTGTTCGGTATATTTGACTCAAAGGAAAAGGCTGAGGCTGTAAAAAAAGAGATAGAAGAAAAGAACCTGGCAAACCAGGTGTTTGTTACATTTCCGATTTATTAATTCGGGATCTGTATGGCGATTTTCTGAAAGGAACGAGGTTTCATGCGTCGTTTAAAAAACGTAATAATAGTTACTATTATTATTTTAATACTAATTAACATAGCGCTTTTTATAATCCTTTTTCTGGATTCGAAGGATAAGGAGAAGGCGAAGAATAAAACAGATACACAGAGTGAAACGACAACACTGGCTGAAACGACAGCATCCGAGCTGAGTGAGGAAAGTGTTATTTCTGAAGACTCAAATAGCAAAGAACAAGATGAAGCAATGCAGGCAACTGCTCAGGATGCTGAAGAGGAGTCGACGGACTTTGAACTGAAGATGTCATTTGTCGGCGACTGCTGTATGTCTACCAATATTGACGAGATTGTTGAAGGCTCACTCCTTTGGTATGAGCAAAACTATCCGAACTCGTATTTCTTCGAAAAGGTAATTGGTTATTTCGAGGATGATGACCTGACTGTTGCCAACTGCGAAAATGCATTTAGTGATCAAAACCTTTCTCCAAAGGAAAAGGAAGGTGAGACGAATTACTGGTTCAAATCACCCGCGCGGTTTGCGAGCGTTTTTAAGGATAACAGTATAGAGGCGGTTTCAATCGCCAATAATCATTCAGGCGATTTTGGACCCCAGGGCTATGAGGATACAAAGGCGGCGCTTGAATATGCAGGCGTTCGCTGGGGAGATGAAAGTAACGCGATCTACTTTGAAAAGAATGGTTATACGGTTTCTGTTGTGTGCGCAAATATGTTCAGCTATGCGCAGGGGGAGAATATCCTGAATCTTCTGGAGGAAGCAAAGGGAAAGTCTGACTTTCAGGTCGTATTTTTCCATGGCGGTCTGGAGGGAGAGTTTGAGACTGAGGGCTGGATCGTAGATATCTGTCATAGACTTGTCGATGGTGGTGCGGATCTTGTCGTAGGTGCACATCCGCACGTTCTTAGAAAAAGAGAAACCTATAACAATGTTGATATAGTTTATTCACTCGGCAACTTCTGTTTTGGCGGAAATATCAATCCGAAGCCAAACAGAACAATTATATACAGGTATAATCTGAAGCTGCATAGAGATGTTGATGGCTCAAGCAATAATTCAGATAATGCCGCGGGAAAGGTTGAGTTGGTTGATAAGGAAGAGGAAATAATTCCTTGTTATATATACACAGGTGGCGTCAACAACTGGCAGCCTGCACCGATAGAGAACGCGGATGAGGCCCAGAGAGTGAAGCAGTTTATGGACGGCGAGTTAAGTACCCCTGAATAAGCCAAAATATTATAGAAATGTATGAAGTAGGAGAATGAGATGAGCAGAGGTATATTTATCACAATGGAAGGACCGGACGGCTCCGGCAAATCAACGCAGATAGCACTTCTTAAGGAGTATCTTGAGAAGGAAGGCTATGATGTAATAATCACAAGAGAGCCGGGCGGAACAAAAATCAGCGAGAACATCCGTGAGGTGATACTGAATCCGGATTACAAGGAAATGTCATCGGTAACGGAAATGATGCTTTATACAAGTGCGAGAGCCCAGCTGATTGCTGAGGTTATCGGGCCTGCAATTGATTCAGGAAAAGCAGTGATAAGTGATAGATTTGTAGACTCCTCTCTCGTATATCAGGGAATGGCACGTGGGCTTGGAGTTGAGAAGGTTCTTGAGATAAACAAGCTGGCTATAGGAGACTATATGCCGGATGTTACATTTATGCTTGATCTTCCTGCTGAGACCGGAATAGCACGTAAGAAGGATCAGAAGGAGCTCGACCGTATGGAGCAGGAAAGCCTTGATTTTCATAGGAGTGTGGCTGAGGGCTACAGACAGATGGCAGCCAGATTCCCTGAAAGAATAAAAACGATAGATGCGACTTTACCAATAGAAGAGATATGTGGTATTATAAAGGTTAGGGTAAAGAGTCTTTTAGATGCCCGTGTTTAGTGGTTGATGAGTTACTTGAGCTAAGGAAAGACGAGGTGGCTTGCTATGGATTTTAAACAGATAATAGGCCATGAAGACATTATCAGTCGCTTCATAAGTAGTATTGAGGCTGATCATGTGAGCCATGCATATATAATTTCAGGTGAAGAGGGAAGCGGAAGAAATACGCTTGCTTATTGTTTTGCCAAAACACTTCAGTGCGAGAGCGGATCTACTGAGGCGTGTGGACAGTGTAAATCCTGTAAGCAGGCGGAGAGTGGAAATCATCCGGATATTATTTATATAGAATCAGAGGAAGATAAGAATATCATTCCTGTTAAGCAGATCCGTGAGGAGCTGGTTGGTACGATGGATATCAAACCATACAGCAGTCGCTACAAGATCTATATAATTAAGGGCGGAGAGAAGATGGCATCTGATGCGCAGAGTGCTCTTCTCAAGACAATCGAGGAACCGCCTGAGTATGGAATAGTTATTATATTAACAACTCAGCCGGAGAAGCTGCTTCCGACTATCAGGTCCAGATGTGTCAGCGTCCAGACAAGACCTGTCAAGGAAACAGATATTCATAATTATCTGGTAGGTACTCTTAACGTTCCTGAGGATAAGGCGAGATTTGCGATAGAGTATTCTCAGGGCAATCTCGGAAAGGCTATAAAGCTTGCAACAAATGAAGAGTACGAGGCTCTTGTTCATCTGGTTGTTGATCTGATGTCCAACATATTTGAAATGGATATGGAGGATATAACAAGCACTATTCAGCATGCCGAAAATTACAAGATGAATATAAATGATTTCCTTGATCTGATGATGATGTGGTACAGGGACATACTTGTACTCAAGGTTACCGGTAATCCGGATAAGATACATTTTAATGATCAGTATACAACCATCAGAGATCAGGCGAATTATCTGTCCTTCAATGAGCTCGAGGCTAAATCCAAGGCAATCACTGCCGCAAAGGAGAGGCTTGATGCGAAGGCTAAGTTTGAGGACATCATGCGACTGCTTATTATGACTTTAAAAGAGGTGTAGAATGAAGGAAGTGATTGGCGTTAGGTTCAGGCCTAATGGTAAGATATACTTTTTTGATCCGCTGGACTATCTGGTTCAGGTCGGAACAGATGTTGTAGTTGAAACTGCAAGAGGTGTTGAGTTTGGAAAATGTGTTCTCGGCCGTCGAGAGATAGATGATCCAAAGAGAATCAGCGGACTCAGACCTATTATAAGAATTGCAACAGACGAGGATAGAAATCGTCACGAAACAAATCTCGCGAAATCTAAAGAAGCATTTGTAAAATGTGGAGAAAAGATAAAAGAGCACGGACTGGATATGAAACTGATATCGGCTGAGTATACATTTGATGGCGGAAAGGTTCTTTTCTACTTCACAGCTGATGGAAGAGTTGATTTCCGTGAGCTTGTTCGAGATCTTGCATCAGTATTTAAGACAAGAATCGAGCTAAGACAGATAGGTGTCAGAGATGAGGCCAAGATATCCGGCGGTATCGGAATGTGTGGAAGAGAGCTCTGCTGCCACAGCTACCTCTCAGAATTCATTCCTGTTTCTATAAAGATGGCAAAGGAGCAGAATCTTTCTCTTAATCCTACAAAGATATCCGGAGTTTGCGGAAGGCTGATGTGCTGTCTCAAGTATGAGCAGGAGGCATATGAATATCTGAATTCCAAGATGCCTGGTGTGGGTGATTCTATAACTGCTCTTGATGGAGTGACAGGAAAGGTTGATTCCGTAAATGTTATGCGTCAGACAGTCAGAATCATCGTAACTGATGAGGAGGGCAACAAGGACGCTGTTGAATACAAGGTTGAGGATCTGAAGTTCAAGCCTCGTAAGAGAAATGATAAGAAGGATCGCGCACCGAAGAGCAGAGAAGAGAAAGAGCTTGAGGCACTTGAGGCTTTGGAAAAGAAAGAATCAAAGTCAAAGCTTAATGATGATTAATTGAGGCATGATTATGTCAGATGAAAAAGTTCTTCTAAAAGAATCTGAAAGAATAGATGACTTGGAGATAAATGGGTTCCGTATTATACAGAACCCATTTTGTTTCTGTTTCGGAATGGATGCTGTGCTTCTTGCAAACTTTGCAGGGATAAAGCCCGGAGCGGATGTTATTGATCTGGGAACCGGAACGGGAGTTGTTCCACTTCTCTTAGCGGCTAAGAGTAAAGGACGTAGCTGGACCGGACTTGAGATACAGCCTGAGATGGCGGATATGGCAAAAAGAAGTGTAATGCTGAATCAGGTAACTGACAGCTGCAGGATAGTTGAAGGAGACCTGAGACAGGTTAAGGAGCTCTTTAAGCCGGCCAGCTTTGGTGCAGTTACCACTAACCCGCCTTACATGAAGGAAAATACCGGACTTAAAAGCATGGCGGATACAGTATATCTCTCAAAGCACGAGGTTACAGCAACACTCGAGGATGTTATAAAGGCAGGCTTTTATCTGCTGAAGACGGGTGGTACATTTACAATGGTTCATAGACCTACGCGTCTTCCTGAAATAATGGAGCTCATGGTCAAGCATAGACTTGAGCCTAAGAGACTCCAGCTGGTCCAGCCAAGTATAACTAAGGAACCTAACCTTGTTCTTATAGAAGGAGTCAAGGAGGCCGGAAGGGAATGCCGCATACTCCCAACACTCAGCGTGTATGATGAAAATGGTGAATATACACCGGAGCTGCTCAGATACTATGGAAAGCAGTGAGCCGGATGCGAGTTGACAGTGGGCCGGATGCGAGTTGAAGGGTGATAGTATATAGTAATGATTAGCAAGAGGGTAATAAAAAGGAGCTGGAAGCTATGAGTGTTAATTCAGTTAATGGAATAATTGAAAATAATAAAACAGAAAGCTCCTCAGGAGTCCTGTATCTGGTTGCAACCCCAATAGGCAATCTTGAGGATATGACCTACCGTGCAATAAGAATACTTGGAGAGGTTGATCTTATTGCGGCAGAGGACACCAGAAACAGCATAAAGCTGCTTAATCATTTTGAGATAAAAACACCAATGACCAGCTACCATGAGTTCAATAGATTCGATAAGGCGAAGCAGCTTATAGCCGAGCTGCATGAGGGTAAGAATATTGCTGTTATAACAGATGCCGGCACTCCTGGTATATCTGATCCCGGCGAGGTGCTTGTACAGATGTGTTATGAGGAAGGAATTACCGTAATTCCTGTTCCGGGAGCGGTTGCTGCTGTGAATGCTCTAGTTGCATCAGGTCAGAAAACAAGACGCTTTTCATTTGAAGCATTTCTTCCATCTGATAAAAAGGAAAGGAAGGCAGTACTGGAGGAGCTGTCCCGTGAAACAAGGACGATGGTTATATACGAGGCGCCTCATAGACTGAAGGAAACACTTAAGGAGCTTGCGGCCTGCCTTGGCGAGGAAAGAGGGATTACGGTCTGCAAGGAGCTTACCAAAAAGCATGAGAGCTTCATGAAGTCGACGATTGGTTCAGTTCTGGAATACTTCGCAGCTGATGAGAACAGTCCACGTGGTGAATATGTGCTTGTAATAGAAGGAAAGTCCGAAGAGGCTATAAAAGAAGAGAAGAGGGCTGAGTGGGAAGGGATTTCCGTAAAGGACCACCTTCTAAGATATATAAATAGCGGAATGAGCAAAAAGGATGCCATAAAGCAGGTAGCAAAGGACAGAGATGTGAGTAAGCGTGATATATATGCCGAGGCTACTGAGTTAGATATATAAATTTTAGCCATAAAGGGCAGAAAATAAAAACAAAGGTTTGTGTTGGCTAACTAAATATTCTTGTAGTATACTGCATGCAGATGTTAAAGTATGCATTTATAAGGAGGATAATACTATGGCATATGTAATTTCAGATTCATGTATCTCATGCGGAACTTGCGCAGGTAACTGCCCAGTTGGAGCTATTTCAGAGGGAGATGGACAGTTCGTTATCGATGCTGATTCATGTATCTCATGCGGCGCATGTGCTGGAAACTGCCCTGTTAGTGCAATCGAAGAGGGCTAATTAGTTGAATTAGATATCAAGAAAGAGCATGTCGAACTCGGCATGCTCTTTTGTTATATACGGGTTGGGATCCCATATAGTTCGTCAAAATGTTATATCCTATATGTTGTTTGTTAGTCAATAGTTACGTTCCTCTAGGCGCAAGAAACCAAAGTCCATAGGACGGAATTTGTCTGTGATGTTAATTTGCACACTAAAGAGTTTTGTAGTTTTTATATTCGGGGAAATTGCCTGAAACGGCTATGAAAACTACGGATTCGCATGATGTGAGAATATATTAACAGATGCCTCTTTGTTTATCAAGAAGAATATGTGAATTCTTAAATTTTCTCTTTACGTATAAAAAATATGTGCTACAATTACATAAATACGTGGATAGGTATGAATTATTGATACATTGCGATACTCAAAATTGGAGAAATGTATGAAGATAGAGAGACTTAGTGAAAACCAGATGCGCTTCACTGTGTGGAGGCAGGAGCTGGAGGACAATGATATAGATATATCTGATATCGCCGGTAATAAGTCGGGAAAAGCAGATGAGCTTCTCAAAATGCTTATGAATCGTGCAAAGGATGAGTTCGGATTTGAACCGGAGAGTGCTCCTCTGGTTGTTGAAGCTATGCAGGTTGATCAGGAATGTATGGTATTTTTGGTGACCAAGCTTGAGGAGGGCGCTGAGATAGATCCGAAGTATGAATATATCCAGAAGCTTAAGGAAGGTCTGAAGCAGAACATCGAGCTGCTTTCATCGTCCAGAAAAGAAAAGCCTGAAGTAACGATTGAACCGCCGAAAGAGCAGGAAAGTAAAAAAGATAACCTGCTTCCGTACGTTATCTATACATTTACAGATATTGAAAAGATAATCACTGTTGCAAAGAAGACAGAGAACTTCTATGACAGTAACAATACACTCTATATAACACCGGATGATGTAACCTACTTCCTGGTTGCGTCGCATAATAACAATACGGATAATGAATTCAGACTCCTGTGCAGACAGCTGAGGGAATTCGGAAAGCCTTATGATTTCAATTATGCAACGAAGTATTATATGGATGAACATTATCGACTTGTTATAAGAGATAACGCACTTCAGACATTAGCAGAGCTCTAGAGTAAACTCCAGAGCTCTTTTTTAATGCTTATTTAGTATATATTATTTAAGTACGTATTTATTTTAGTACATGCTTATTCTTCTGATGTGTCTTTCGTCATGAGAAAATGAAGTATCGATAAATGTATCGATAATCATAAGTGCAAGGCCGGGACCTACTACTCTGGCACCCAGGCAAAGGATGTTAGCGTTGTTATGTTCGCGTGTTGCCTTTGCAGAAAATACGTCATGACAAAGAGCGGCTCTTATTCCGCTTTCCTTATTTGCAGCCATTGACATACCTATTCCTGTACCACAGATGAGGATTCCGAGATCAGCAGATCCGTCCTTTATAGCGTCTGTTACCTTCTTAGCGTAAACAGGGTAGTCGCAGGAGGCTTCGCTGTCGCAGCCTATATCAGTTACTTCGATTCCTCTATTCTTTAAATGCTCGATAACCTCAAGCTTTAATGCATATCCACCGTGATCTGAGCCTATGAATATCATAATACTTCTCCTTTTTTATACATATACTTATATTATTACTATTAATGCTTACTATTATAACTTATAATTAGTGTTTTCTATTCTATTATAAAGATGTTTTAGCGAATATGTGTCAATTCGTTATCAATTCTTTGCTTTTTATGGAACTAAGATTACCTTATGGCCTGCGGCCTTAAGCAGACGATTCATTATAGCACCACCCAGCTCATTTTCTTCAAAGCTCTCGCTATAGATAAACTCTGCCTCTGCGGCGTCACATTCTCTGAGAGCGGCATAAAGTCTGGCTGAAACAGTGACTCCGTCTGAAAGACTTCCGACTGTGATTACATCATCCTTGTTGTAGAAACCTGCATGCTCGCTTGGCGCAAGGATTTTGACGCTACAGCCAAGCTCCTTTTTCTCATTATATAGCTCAATTATTTTATCAGCGATTTCCTTATGAGCAGCTTCACCGTTAGATGTATCCTTATGAGCAGCTTCTACTATATATAATTCTCCCTTTGGAGCGTAGTGAGTATACTTCATTCCCGGAGCCTTTGGCCTTAGGTTAGGGTCCGGTTCGATAAGTGTTGGGTCTATAGCTACAGGACCGATTATTTCCTCAAGCATTTTCTTTGTGATGAAGCCAGGTCTCAGGATAGTTGGAGTATCTGAGGTAAGATCGACAATTGTTGATTCTATTCCGATACCAACTGCTCCTCCATCGATGATTGCATCAATTCGACCGCTTAGGTCATCAGCGACATGCTCTGCAGTTGTAGGAGATGGTCTTCCTGAACTGTTTGCCGACGGCGCTGCTATGTATATTCCGCTTTCTCGTATCAGAGAAAGTGCAGCAGGGTGCGAAGGCATACGTATCGCAACGGTGTTTAGTCCACCTGTTGTTGTGTCAGGTACTATTTCCTTTTTTGGGAGTATAATTGTGAGTGGTCCCGGCCAGAATGCTTCCATTAATTGAACAGCCTTGTCGGGAACCGTCGTAGCAAGCTCGTAAACAGCCTTCGTATCACATATATGAACGATAAGTGGATTGTCCGAAGGTCTGCCCTTTGCCGCATATATTGCAGAAGCTGCTGTGGGAGAGAGTGCATTTCCTCCGAGTCCGTACACAGTTTCAGTCGGAAATGCAACAAGCTTGTTTTCGATTATAAGCTGAGCGGCTGTTTTGATATCCTTTTCAGAGCTTGTAAGTAGAAGTGTATCAATGTTGCTTATCATTTTAGTTCTCCGATTAATCCTTGCTCATATCGTCATTAAGTACTTTGTTAAATATATAGTCGTGAGCTTGTGTTTCAAATGTATCATTCAGAGGTGCAAGCTCAGCTGAACCGTATTTTCTCTCGAGAGCAGTCTTGAGCAGGTGATCAGCGAAAACAGGGTTTTTCGGAAGAATAGGTCCGTGACTATAAGAACCATATACATTTTTATAATGAACGCCTTCAGTCTTGTCCTCACCATTGTTTCCGTATCCGCTGAGTATAGTTCCGAGAGGATTGGTATGTCTTCCGAGATAAGTACGTCCGCTGTGATTCTCAAAGCCGACTATATCGGTTTTTCCTGCGGACTTTGTGGTGTGGAAGGCATAATTTCCGATCATTCTGACATCGCCACCGATTGTATGGAAGTCAATTGCACCGAGAAACTCCATTTTCTCGCCGTCTTTTGTCTCATAGTAGTGACCCATCATCTGATAGCCGCCACAGATACAGAGAAATGTTTTACCGTCCTCTATTGCAGCCTTGATGTTGTTTCCTCTGCCGGATTTCAGGTCCTTAAGAAGAACCTCCTGTTCGAAATCCTGACCGCCACCTATAAAAAATATATCATAGTCCGTAAGGTCATCTGACTGTCCCAGCTTTACCTCAGTTATCTCGCAACCGATGTTACGCCATTTCAGTCTTTTCTCCAGACAGATGATGTTACCTCTGTCACCATAAAGGTTAAGAACCTCCGGATATAAATGTGCTATTTTGATTATTTGGTCTGACATATTGGATAATACCTCGATCAATTATTTGCTTTCCTTCTGATCCTTCCAGAATTCCTTCTTTCCTGTTGCCTCACTTACTACAGCTCTTAGACTCAGCATAGAGGTGTAGTTTGGAAGAACGAAAACAGGGAGATTGTGACTTGTCATAGCTTCAAGAAGCTCTGTCTCTTTTTCAACAAGCTCTATTTTAGACTCATCTGCACCTGCATACTTAAGTCTTATACGTATGTCGGTAGCTCTGGTACCGGATACATATATCTTCTTGCAGTGCGGATCATTTGCGACAAGCTCATGATTTGCATCCCATATCCATGAGATATCATGGCCGTCAGCAGTCTTATCATTCAGGCAGAATACTGCAACATAATCCTCATCAACTGACGAAAGGAAGGTCAGCGACTGGTTACATCCGGCAGGATTCTTTACAAGGATCATCTGGATTTCTACATTATTATATGTAAATGTTTCCATTCGACCAAAGCTTGACTTTACATTTGCAAGAGAGGAGGTGATCGCATTTCTCTTCCAGCCTGCACACTCATATGCTGCAATAGCGGCAAGTCCGTTGTATACATTGTAAAGTGCAGGAAGACCGATGTGAATCTTCTCAGCCTCAGTTGCTACCATTTTATTGTTGTGGAACTGAACTGTTATATCAGTTCCCTTAACTGACATCTTATCTATAGAAGTAACTTCCGTAAATGGCTTGATTCTCTTGTAGCCACACTTAGGACATCTGAAACCGCCAAGATGTGCATAGGTGTGATAGTCATATTCATACTCTGCGCCACATTTGATACAGTATTTAGCATCTGAAAGAGCGTCATTTGCTTCAGAGTCATCTGCTGTTTTAGTTGAGATACCGTAATAATAAACCGGATTATCGACATCATTTGCCAGAGATGCAGTAAGTGAACAGTCTGCATTGAGACATAGGATTGATTTAGGAACTAGCTTGATACCCCTTCTGATCTCTTCTAATGTATGCATTACCTCGCCATATCTGTCCAGCTGGTCGCGGAAAAGGTTTGTTACGACGATAACCTTTGGTCTGATCAGTGGAACTACCTTTTTAAGAGCACCTTCGTCACACTCAACTATAGCGTATTTCTTCTTAGGCTTTCCTGAGAGCTTAGCCTGTGCGGTAAACTCTGCTGTGATACCGGTAAGAAGGTTGGCTCCCGAGATATTTGACAGCGGTTCGATTCCGCTTTCCTGAAGTGAATTTCTGAGCATGCTGCAGGTTGTTGTTTTTCCGTTGGTTCCTGTAACAACGATGATTTTCATTCCTCTCGATACAACCTCGAGTATCTTCTTATCAAAAAGCATGGCAGAACGACCGGGTAAAGTTGTTCCGCCACGATGAAGCACTCTTAGAAAGAATCTCGTCAGTCGACACGCTGCGACTGACAGGAATATTTTAATAGGATTATGTTTTTTCATTGACATTTCTCCGTGAATCTACTATATATATTAGATAAGGTATCACAAATGGATACCAATTTCAAGGCGATTATGATCTGCTTAAGTCAACCGATTATAAACAAAATGTTGACAAATGCGGATTTTTTGTTGACAAATCGCCTCTTTAGTGTTATTATAGTCGCGTAACACATTTGTAACAAATAAAGTGTAAATGTAAAAAAAATGTAACAAAACACAAGATATTGTGTTTGGAAAGACCATAGGAGGTTACATAATGTATAAACCAAGTAAGAGAGCATTAGCTGTATGCCTGGTAGCAACAATGTGTGCTTCACCTTTCGGAGTATCAAATTTTGCTGAAGCAGGTCAGACATATGACTCATCAAACGTGGGAATTGCAAACAAAGTAAACGATTATTTAGAGAATGGAAAGTCTGAGGATCCTGTATCTGATCTTACAGGCGGAAGCGTAACAAAGAATCAGATAAAGGAAGAGCAGGCAGCTGCAGCAGCAGCTACTGAGGCTGACGCAGAAGCAGCAGCATCAGAGTCAAGCCAGACTGATGCATCACCAACAGATGCAAAGGTATATACTCAGTTCCAGGATAGAGCAGTTGTTACTGCAGAGAGCAAGGCAAACATCAGAACTGAAGCAAATGGTGATTCAGAGGTTGTCGGAGTACTCGATAGAGGTGGTATCTGTTTAGTAGACGAGATCGGACCTGAGTGGACAAAGATTGAATCAGGAACTTGCGTAGGTTACATCAAGAATGAATATCTTGTATACGGTGATGAAGCCGGAACATGGTGTGAGAATAACGGAATCACAAGAAGAGCTAAGGTTGATACAGCTACTCTTAAGGTTCGTGAGAATAAGGATGAATCAAGTGATTGTGTAACACTTTTACCGGAAGGCGAAGAGTACTACGTATATAGTACAAGTAGTGATGGTGAGTGGACAGAAGTATCAGTTGATGATGATGTTAGAGGATTCGTTAAGAGCGAGTACGTTACAGTAGAGTTTGAAAACCCAAGAGCTGTTTCAGTTGAGGAACAGGCAGAGGCAGATAGAATTGCTAAGGAAGAGGCTGATAAGGCATGGCTTGAGTATCTTGCAGAGCAGGAAGCTAAGAAGCAGGCTGAGGCAGCACAGCAGCAGCAGGCACAGCCGGCACAGCAGCAGGCTCAACCGGCACAGCAGCAGGCACAGCCAGCACAGCAGACACAGCAGGCAGCACAGCCAGCAGCAGAGCAGCCAGCACAGCAGGCACAGCCAGCAGCAGAAGCTCCGGCAGCTGAGGCACCGGCAGCAGAGCAGCCAGCTACAGAAGCTCCTACAGAGGCACCGGCTCCACAGCCAGCAGCACCTGCAGGTTCTACAGGAATTGATCTTGCTAACTATGCATGTTCATATGTTGGAGTTATCCCTTACATCTGGGGTGGCGCAAGCCTTTCATCAGGTGTTGACTGTTCAGGATTCACAATGTGTATCTATGCACAGTATGGATATTCACTTCCACACAATGCAGCAGCTCAGTCAGGATATGGTACAGAAGTTAGTATGTCAGACCTTCAGCCTGGAGATCTTCTCTTCTACGGAAATGAAGGCGGAATCGGACACGTAGCTATCTACATCGGTGGAAGCCAGGTTGTACATGCTTCTAACTCAAGAGATGGTATCAAGATTTCAACATACAACTATAGAACACCTGTTAAGGCTATAAGACTTATAGGTCAATAAAGCCATATCACTTCGTGATATGCAAGACTTGCATTGCAAGTCTTGGTTCTGCAATGCAGAACGCTTCTGTCCTGAGGACAGATTCTCGATTCTACGAATCAAGAACTAACTCGCTTCCATTTCGGGCGCCCTAGCTGCCGCTAAGCTCTCACTTCGCAAAACTCGTGAATCGCTAAGCGCAGAGACCCGAAAGGTCCTCGAACTGTATGCAAAACCGCTTCAAGTAAACTCAAAAGAAGATAGAAACAGACGGCACCTGTTCAAAAATATTACGAAAGTGTGAAAAATGGGGGAATGTTGTGCAACATGCACAAAAGAAAGTGATTTCGGTTGACAATTAGTTACATATGAATTATGTAGAGCTGTTGATAAACAACACTGAAAGCCCTTTATTTAATTGTTATTAACAAAGTTATCAACATTGTCAACAGAAAAACAGTATACATAAGGTGGTTTTTATTTTGATTCAAAAAAAATAAATTTCGTTATTTCTAACAAAGTTGTAACAATTTTGATAAAAATTAACTCATTTCATAGCTCTCATTCGTTGCCAGATAATATGTGATGTGATATACTAGGCTTAGGTTTATATATATATGTAAACCACACTAGCGAGAAGGAGATCAATACTATGAATTACATGATTAGCGGAAAAAATATTGATGTAACAGAGGGATTAAAACAAGCGATTTATGACAAGTTGGGGAGGTTAGAGAAGTTTTTTACAGAGGATACCAAAGCACAGGTTACTCTGTCAGTTGAGAAAGAAAGACAGAAGATAGAGGTTACCATTCCGATGAAGGGTCATATCATCCGTGCTGAGCAGGTTAGCGATGATATGTATGTATCAATCGATATGGTTGCAGAGATAATAGAAAGACAGGTGGTAAGATACAAGAAGAAGATCATAGATCAGAATCAGGATGCTGCTTACTTCCAGGACAGATTCCTTGAGGAGGAAGATGTAGAAGAATTCGATGATATTCAGATCATCAGAAGTAAGAAATTTGCAGTTAAGCCTATGTATCCGGAAGACGCTTGCGTACAGATGGAGCTCCTTGGACATAGCTTCTATGTATTCAGAAATGCTGAAACAGATGAAGTAAATGTGGTATATAAGAGAAAAGGCAATACATATGGACTTATCGAGCCTGAGTTCTAAGCTGATTTCTTTGGTCGAGGAGAAGGGGAAATGAAGTATTGTATAAGTTGTGGAAAGCAAATAGATGATAGCGTGAATTTCTGCCCGTTTTGCGGTGGTGCGCAGGGTGAACAGAGCAGTTATCAGTTACCAATGGTAGTGCCACAGTCAACATATGAGCAACAGCTTTATGCTCAGCAGTTATATCAGCAGGGGTTTGCACAGCAAGGCTATGCACAGCAGGGATATAATCAGCAAGGCTACGCACAGCAGGGATATAATCAACAGGGATATGCCCAACAGGGGAATCAGACCTATAACCAGCAGGGGTTTGTTCAACAAGCCTATGGACAGCAACAATATTCTCAGATGGGTATGCAGAAAGCATATAAGAAGCCTGGATTTTTCTCAAAGATACCTAAACCACTTCTTATAATCGTTCCGCTTCTGGTAATCGCTATTGTGGTTGTTCTTGTTCTTTTACTAAATAGAAGAGGCGGATCAGACTACAAGGAGGCGGTAAACAATTTCTTCGATGCACTTTCAACAGGAAAGGCTGAAAAGGTTGTTGATGCGGTTATGCCGGCTGAAATGGAAGATGCTTTCTATGACGCATTAGAGTCAGGTGACATCGATGATATGGATGATTTCAGATATGATACTCTGGAAGAAGCTATGGAAGATGAATTTGATGAAGTGATAGATGAGAAGATTGAATTCAGAAGTATCCATATAGATGATAAAGAAAAGGTTTCCAGTTCTTATCTCAGAGAAATAAAAAGTGGATTCAGACATCGTGGAATGAAGGCTACAATAGGCTCAGCATATATGCTTGATGTAGAATTCCAGATGAGAAAAGAGGGAGATAGAAGATGGGAATCTGAAAGTATGGATATGCTCGCCTATGAGGTAAATGGTCGTTGCTATGTATGGCCTGACTATTATTACTACGATTACTATTAAATAATGTATACTATGCCGGGTGTCTGAGGACACCCGGTTTTTCTTTTAATTTAAAAATCAGTATTTCTTTATATAATAAAACCTAATAAAAACCTTGATAGAATAGGGCTTTTATGGTAGAGTAGTTAAATGGTTTTTTATGTTTAACACAGTGATTATTATTAATGGAGGATAAGGAATGTCACTTGCAGATAAAATATTTGGCACCTACAGTGACCGTGAACTTAAAAAGATCAGCTCAGTAGTTGATCAGGTTATGGCACTTGAGGACAAATATAGTAGCGAAGATTTTACTGATGACATGCTTAGGGCAAAGACAGATGAATTCAAAGCTGCTCTTGCTGACGGAAAGACTCTTGACGATATACTTGTTGATGCATTTGCGGTAGTAAGAGAAGCAGCCTGGAGAGTTCTGGGAATGCGCCCATATAGAGTACAGGTCATTGGTGGTATAGTTCTTCATCAGGGAAGACTTGCCGAGATGCGTACAGGTGAAGGTAAAACACTTGTTTCTACCATGCCTGCTTACCTGAATGCTCTTGAAGGAAAGGGTGTTCATATAGTAACAGTAAACGATTACCTGGCACAGCGTGATGCTGAGTGGATGGGAAGAGTTCATGAGTTCCTCGGACTCACTGTTGCTTCAATTCTGAACAGCTCTACAAGAGAGGAAAGACAGAAGGCTTATAATTCAGATATTACATACATAACAAATAACGAGCTTGGATTTGATTATCTGAGAGATAACATGGTTACTTATAAGGATCAGCTTGTTCAGCGTGGTCTTCACTATGCTATCATCGATGAGATCGATTCCATTCTTATTGATGAGGCCAGAACACCACTTATCATTTCAGGACGTGGTGGAAAGCCTACAGAGCTCTACAAGATATGTGATAACCTTGCAAGAAGAATGACAAGAGGTACAGCTTCAACTGAGATTACAAAGGCTCAGGCACTTCTTGGCGAGCAGGTTGAGGAGGATGGAGATTACCTCGTTAACGAGAAGGATAACTTCATCGTATTTACCGAGCAGGGTGTTAAGCAGATAGAGAATTATCTGGATATAACAAACCTTACAGAGCCGGAACATATCGATGAGTACCATTGTATGCTTCAGGCTGTAAGAGCACATGCCCTCATGCATAGAGATAAGGACTATATCGTTAAGGATAATGAAGTACTTATCGTAGATGAGTTCACAGGACGTGTTATGCCGGGACGAAGATTCAGTGATGGTCTTCATCAGGCTCTTGAAGCAAAGGAAAATGTAAAGGTTAACAGAGAGAATAAGACTCTTGCAACAATTACATTCCAGAACTTCTTTAATAAGTATGACAAGAAAGCAGGTATGTCCGGTACTGCCCAGACAGAGGAAACAGAGTTCCGTGAGATCTACGGAATGGATGTTGTTGTTATTCCTCCAAACAGACCTGTTGCCAGAAAGGATCTTGAGGATTCCCTCTATGATTCAAAGGAAAACAAGCTGAAAGCTATAGTAAATGCTGTAGCTGAGGCTCATGAGAGAAAGCAGCCTGTGCTTGTTGGTACAGCCAATATAGAGGCTTCAGAGGTGCTTAGTAAGATGCTTACAAAGAGAGGCATCAAGCATAACGTGCTTAATGCTAAGTTCCACGAGAAGGAGGCTGAGATAGTTGCTGATGCAGGTCGTGTCGGAGCGGTTACAATCGCTACAAACATGGCCGGTCGTGGTACTGATATCGTTCTCGGTGGTAACCCTGAGAAAATGGCAGAGAAGATTCTGAAGGAGCAGGGCCTTACACTTGAGGAGGCTTCTGACTTAGAGATAAAGGATGCTCTTAAGCAGGCTAAAAAGATATCAGAGGAAGAAGCAGTTACAGTAAAAGAACTCGGTGGTCTGAAGGTTATCGGTACAGAAAGACACGAGTCAAGACGTATAGATAATCAGCTCCGTGGACGTTCAGGACGTCAGGGAGATCCGGGTGAATCTAAGTTCTACCTCTCTATAGAGGATGATCTTCTCAGACTTTTCGGTGCTGAGAGAACTATGGGTGCACTTAGAAGACTCAGTAATAAAGAAACCGGTGAAATCATCGAAAACAAGATGGTTACAAGAAGTATCGCTACGGCTCAGAAGAGAATTGAGTCTAACCACTACGGTGTCAGAAAGAACCTTCTTGAGTTCGACCAGGTAAATAACGAGCAGCGTGAGGTTATCTACGAAGAGAGAAGAAAGGTTCTCGATGGAGAGGATATGCACGATACTGTTCGTGAGATGATCAGTGATACAGTTGGTAAGTTTGTAGATAAGTTTGTATCAACAGAGACAGAGCCGGATGAGTGGGATCTGAAATCACTCGGAGAGGAGCTTAGAGGAACAATGCCTCCTCAGAAGGAGAAGTACATCCCTGAGCTTACTGATGAAGAGAAGAATAATGGTGATGCAGAAGGCTTCAAGGATAGACTTCAGACTGAGATTCTTGATAAGTTCGAGAAATTCTGTGATCAGGTTTATGAAAGCAAGGAATTACTTAGTGATTTCGAGCGTAAGATGATAATGCAGGCAGTTGACGAGAGATGGATGGAGCAGATCGATGACATGGAACAGCTCCGTCAGGGTATCGGACTTCAGGGATATGGAAACAGAGATCCTGTAGTAGAGTATAAGCTTGCCGGCTTTGAGATGTTTAACGAAATGATCAGCTCCATAAGGGAAAGAGTTGCATTTAACATGACACACTATATCCCTAGACCTAAGGAAGAGGCTGTTCGTGAGCAGGTAGCTAAGGAGACAGGAACAAATAAGGATGAGTCTCTTAAGAAGGGACCAAAGGTTAATAAGACCAAGAAGATAGGAAGAAATGATCTGTGTCCATGTGGTTCAGGAAAGAAGTATAAGAACTGTCATCTTCCGCTTGGTGGATGGGACGGACCAGTAAAATAATAATGATGACGGATGGCGCCAGGTTATTCAATGATTTTATAGACTGTATAAGAACGGTGGAGAAATAAATCGTGCTGGAATTAGACGAGTATAAGCTGGAACTGCAGAAGTTCAGGACTCCCCTTGAGGAAGTGAGAGAATCACTGGATGTAGAGGGGAAGCAAAAAAGAATAGCGGAGCTTGATAAAGCGATGGCAGAGCCGGGATTCTGGGATGATGTCGAGAAGTCCGGTCAGATCATGAAGGAGATAAAGGGCCTTAAGGGTACTATCGAGAGCTATGATCAGATAAAGCAGGACTTTGAAGATCTTGAGACTATGATCGAGATGGCGCAGGAAGAAAATGACGAGGAGCTCATCGCAGAAACGGGCGAGATGCTTAGCAGCTTTACCAAAAGATTTGAGGATTTCAGAATTGAAACTCTTCTGTCAGGTGAGTTTGATTCGAATGACTGCACGGTCAAGATAAATGCCGGAACCGGTGGAACGGAGGCCTGTGACTGGACAAGTATGGTATATCGTATGTATACCAGATGGGCTGAAAGACATGGCTTTGAAGTAACACTTCTGGATCTTCTTGATGGAGATGAAGCCGGAATCAAAACAGTTACATTTCAGATATCAGGATATCATGCATATGGCTATATGAAGTCTGAGCATGGTGTTCACAGACTTGTGCGTATATCGCCTTTCAATGCTAATGGCAAGAGACAGACATCGTTCTGTGCGGTTGAGGTTCTTCCGGTCATTGATGATGCAATAGAGATAGAGGTTGCTGATGATGATATAAGGATTGATACCTATAGAGCCAGCGGTGCCGGTGGTCAGCATATCAACAAGACATCATCTGCGATACGTATAACACATATTCCGACGGGAATTGTGGTGCAGTGTCAGAATGAACGTAGCCAGCATCAGAATAAGGATCAGGCTATGAAAATGCTTAAATCCAAGCTGTATCTCCTTAAGGAACAGGAGAATGCAGAGAAAATGTCAGGCATCAAGGGTGAGGCTTTTGAAAATGGATTTGGAAGTCATATAAGATCTTACTTCCTTCAGCCATATACCTTGGTAAAGGATTCAAGAACCGGATGTGAGACAGGTGATGCATACAAGGTTCTGGATGGCGGAATTGATGCTTTTATCAATGCGTACCTGGTGTGGATGGCAGCTGATAAGGATAAATAATATTTAAGAGGATAAAGATATGATAAATGTAGCGATACTCGGATATGGAACAGTTGGATCTGGTGTATACAAAATCATCAACGAGAATAACAGTCATATATCTCGTCGTGCAGGCGATGAGGTTAAGGTTAAGTATGTGCTTGACCTGAGAGACTTTCCGGGAGATCCTGTAGAGAAGGTTCTGGTTCATGATGTAGATATTATCATGAATGACAAGGATGTTGATGTTGTCGTTGAGGTTATGGGCGGCGTTGAGCCGGCTTATACATTTGTAAAAAGAGCGCTTGAAAGCGGAAAGAGTGCATGTACCTCTAATAAGGAGCTTGTAGCAAAGCATGGCGCTGAGCTTCTCGGAATTGCTCAGGAGAAGAGTGTTAATTTCTTCTTTGAGGCTTCTGTTGGTGGCGGTATTCCTATTATCCGTCCACTTATTGAGTGTCTTACAGT
This sequence comes from uncultured Lachnospiraceae bacterium, assembly GCA_902774725.1. Lineage (GTDB taxonomy): Bacteria > Bacillota > Clostridia > Lachnospirales > Lachnospiraceae > Eubacterium_Q. The sequence goes on along the minus strand of CACYJP010000029.1, from coordinate 21,271 downwards.
TGATCATATCGAAGAGATACAGGGTATCATGAACGGTACTACCAACTACATCCTTACAAAAATGGAGGATGAGGGTGCTGATTTTGATACAGTACTTAAGGATGCGCAGGATAAGGGTTATGCCGAGAAAAATCCTGAGGCGGATATAGAGGGCTTTGATGCCTGCAGAAAGATAGCTATTCTTGCTTCACTTGCTTATGAGAAGCAGGTTGATTTTGAGGATATCTACACAGAGGGTATCACAAAGATAACTACACAGGACTTTGATTATATGAAGAAGATCAATGCTTCCATCAAGCTTCTTGGAATAGCAGGAAAGGCTGATGGTAAGAGATATGCGATCGTTGCCCCATTTGTAGTTTATAAGGACAACCCACTTTACAACGTAAAGGATGTATTCAATGCAATTCTTGTAAAGGGTGATATGCTCGGTGATGTTATGTTTTACGGAAAGGGCGCAGGTAGCCTCCCTACGGCGAGCGCTGTTGTTTCCGATGTTGTTGATGCCGTTAAGAGACATGGCTATACAGCAAAGATTCACTGGAGCACAGAGAAGAGAGATATAGTAGATGCAGGAAGCATTGCTACTCAGAATTTTGTAAGAGTAAGTGGTGATAAGGCTGCAATCAGTTCTAAGATTGAGGCAAGCTTTGGTCAGGTTGAGTATATCGAGTCTGACAAGAGCTCCGGAGAGGTTGCATTTATCACAAAGGTGCTGAGCGGCCGCGAGTATGAAAAGGCAGCTGAAGGCTTTGATGTAATAAGCAGAATCAGGGTTAGTAAGTAATTGTTTGGGGGAAGAATTATTTAGGAGGCATTGAAAATGCTAATAGTTAAGAAGTTCGGTGGAACATCGGTTGGTAACAAGGACCGCATATACAATGTGGCAAATCGATGCATCGAGGATTACAAAAAGGGAAATGATGTTGTAGTCGTTCTATCAGCCATGGGTAAATATACTGATGTGCTTATAGATATGGCGAAGGAAATCAATCCGAATCCTCCAAAGAGAGAGATGGATATGATCCTTACAACCGGTGAGCAGCAGTCTGTTGCACTTATGGCAATGGCAATGGCTGCAATGGGAGTACCGGCAGTTTCGCTCAACGCATATCAGGTTGCAATGCATACATCGAGTGCATATAGCAATGCGAGAGTAAAGAGAATTGATACTGAGAGAATAACTGCAGAACTCGAACAGCACAAGATAGTAATCGTAACCGGATTCCAGGGTGTAAATAAGTATGATGATTACACCACTCTCGGAAGAGGCGGTTCAGATACAACAGCAGTTGCAATAGCGGCTGCACTTCATGCAGACAAATGTGAGATATATACCGACGTTGACGGCGTATATACAGCGGACCCGAGAAAGGTACCGGGAGCACGTAAGCTTGACCAGGTAACCTACGATGAGATGCTTGAGCTTGCAACACTCGGAGCGGGAGTACTTCACAACCGTTCAGTGGAGCTGGCAAAGAAATACGGAGTTCGAATGGTAGTACGTTCAAGCCTGAATACAAATGAAGGAACCGTCATAAGGGAGGGAAGTAAGATGGAAAAAATGATAGTTAGCGGTGTTGCAGCTGATCCGGATGCTGCCAGAGTTGCAGTTGTAGGTCTTAAGGATGAGCCGGGAGTTGCATTTAAGCTTTTCAATGCTCTTGCAAAGCAGAATATAAACATAGATATGATTCTTCAGTCAATAGGACGTCATGGAAAGAAGGATATCTCCTTCACATGTACAGATGATGATGCAGATACAGCAAAGACAGTTATTGAAGAAATAATGGATTTTGAAGAGATAGATATAGATAAGAACGTTGCAAAGGTATCTATAGTTGGTGCCGGAATGCAGAGTCATCCGGGAGTTGCAGCAAAGATGTTCGAGGCTCTCTTCGATGCAAATATAAATATCCGTATGATTTCTACATCAGAGATAAGAGTCACAGTTCTTATAAATGAGAAAAATGTAGAAAGAGCTATGAATGCTATACATGATAAGTTCAATCTCGGAGATGAGTAATAAGAGCTTAAGGAAAGATAAGCTATATAAATCAGCTATTTTTAAGTCCCTGCAGATATGCAAGAAGCAGGGGCTTTTTCTTTTGCGGAAGATTCTGAAAACCGGTCAGAAGCGTTTGCTCATCAGGAGTCATATCACCATGCCTTAGCGGAACTTCATCATAATCAAAAAACTCAGAAAGTGATATCCTGAGAGCCTTGCAGATTCTGGAAAGTGTATGGATAGAAGGACAGGCCTTTCTCTGAAAGATGCTGTTAATGGTTGAGTTTGGGATGTCTGCTTCTTTAGAAAGTCTATAAGGTGTCCACTGCTTAGCATCAAGCAATTCATATAACCTTTTTATCATTAGTTCGTCATCCATATTACAATCTCCGCAAGAATATAATATTTACTGCTTAGGCAACGATTTTTCGTACCAAAATAATTATAATAGATTGAAAAAATAAGACATAGAACTAGAATGCACGGCATACTTTTATATATACAACGAAATAACGTGATAGCGATTAGCTGCAGTTGATTTGTAGCTGATTTATAGTTGGTTTGTATTAGATGCATATCTGATGCAAAGTATATATACAATCAGATATGTAATCAGATACGCAGTCTGATATGCAGTCTGATATGAAGTCTGATATGCAGTCTGATATAAGATCAGTTATATATTTCGTCTGCAGGTGTCCCCGTTGACTCAGATAAATCAATCGAATATAATAGGGGATATGGGAAAAACAAGCGATATCGAAAAAAAGAATAAAATAAGAAAAATCGCTATAATAGCCTTATCGTGTATGGTTTTTTTTGCTTTTACAGTACTTATGCTTGTTATTACGAATAAGGATAGCACCGAGGAGCGCGTGACGACAGAGGCAACTACCAGAATTACTACGGCAGCGACAACTGAGATGGTCACAGAGGAGCCTACTGAGGTTACTACGGAGGAATTAACTGAGGCTGAGATCGCCACACCTGAAACACCGACTGAGACCGTTGGAGCTGAAGAAACCACTGAAGCTGCAGTGGCGAGCAGAGACTATTCGAAGCTTTTCAGAGCTGATATTGAGGACAAGGAAAAGCCGCGCTTTCTTATAAAACCGAAAACTATAAATGTTGGTATAGGCGATGCATTTGATATAAATGACCATATCGGATACGGCGATGATGCTGACAGAGAGCTTGAAGTCAGTGTGAGTGGAGCAGTTGATACTTCAACGCCGGGGACAACTCCTATACAGGTATCTCTAAAGGATGATGCAGGCAATATAACAACTGAGAAAATAGATGTAAGCGTTGTCGAGTCTGCACCTGCTGTGCCTTCAGGGGAGACTGATCTCACTCCTTTTAGTGATTTTGCCTCGACCTATGGTGGGGACGGAGTTGCGTTGGGAATAGATGTATCCAGATGGCAGAATGACATAGACTTTAATAAGGTTAAGGCAGCCGGCTGTGATTTCGTTATCATGCGAATCGGTGGATATGATGATGGCGTTAATTATACAGATAGATGCTATCAGCAGAATATCAAAAATGCCAAGGCAGCGGGTCTTAAAATAGGTATTTACTGGCACGCTGAGGAAAGCAGTAAGGATGAGGTCATTAATAGTGTGAAGTATCTGCTAAATGTTTTGAAGGGCGAGAAGCTTGACTTCCCTATTGCATATGATTGGGAGGATTTCGAACATTTCCAGAATTACAAAATGAATATACAGGATCTGAATGATTGCTATGCTGTATTTTCCGGAGAGTTGGGTGCTGCAGGCTACGAAACATGTATCTATGGAAGTAAGAATTTTATGGGTACTACGTGGAAGCTTGAAGAGGATGATTCGGTATGGCTTGCACATTATACATCTAATACCGATTATACCGGTAAGTATTTTATGTGGCAGCAGACCAGTAAGGGAAAGATAGATGGTATCTCAACAGCCTGTGATTTCAATGTTTTGTATGGTGATGAGTAAGATACATTTATAATAATTAAAGTAATTGTTAAGGGTAGATGAAAGGGGTTAAGAAATGGCAAAGATGATGGATTACAAGAGGAGCGATTATATCAACTGGGATCAGTATTTTATGGGAATAGCTCTTCTGTCAGCAGAAAGAAGTAAGGATCCTAGCACACAGGTTGGAGCATGCATAGTCGGTCCGGATAACAGGATCATGTCTATGGGCTACAATGGTATGCCGCAGGGCTGTGATGATGACGATATGCCTTGGGGAAGAGATGGAGCGGCGCTCGACAGCAAGTATATCTTTGTATGTCATGCAGAGCTGAATGCAATCCTGAATTACAGAGGAAACAATAACCTCAAGGGAGCAAAGGTTTATGTTACACTTTTCCCTTGTAATGAGTGTGCGAAGGCTATTATCCAGAGCGGAATAGCTGAGATCATATATCTGTCAGATAAGTATGCTGATACTGAAAGTACGATTGCTTCAAAGCAAATGTTTGACATGGTCGGAATTAAGTATAGAAAGTATGAGCCGGCCGGAAGAGATATCGTTCTTTCCATCTGATAAAGAAGCCGGAAGGAAAAATAAACGGAGATTAAAACAGCAGGTATGATGGAACAAAAAGACAGCTTTAGTCGTGAAGAGACATTTGAATATGCGAAGGCTCTCGGAGAGAAGGCAGAGCCCGGACAGGTTTACTGTCTGAGTGGTGATCTGGGCGTTGGCAAGACTGTTTTTGCACAAGGCTTCGGGGCAGGACTTGGTATAAATGAACCTATGTCCAGTCCTACATTTACCATACTTCAGGAGTATAATGAGGGAAGGCTTCCGCTTTATCATTATGATGTATACAGGGTTGGTGATATCGATGAGATGGAGGAGACCGGCTTCTATGAGTATGCAGGTGGTGAAGGCGTGACACTGATCGAGTGGGCTGAGCTGATAGAGGAGATCATTCCGGAAACGGCTGTTTGGATCACGATTAAAAAGGACGTAGAAAAGGGCTTTGATTACAGAAGTATTGAGATAAATTAGGTGAGAGACTTGAAGATACTTGGAATAGAAAGCTCCGGAATGGTGGCTTCGGTTGCCATAGTTGACGGAGATACACTTATAGCTGAATATACGATGAATCATAAGAAGACGCACTCTGAAACGCTTCTACCGATGATCGATGAGGTGATGAAAACCTCTGAGGTAAAAATGGAAGAGCTGGATGCTATCGCTATTGCTTCCGGGCCGGGCTCCTTTACAGGACTCAGGATTGGGGCGGCTACAGCGAAGGGACTGGCGATGGCAATCGATAAGCCGATTGTGCCGGTCAAGACCTGTGAGGGACTTGCATTTAATATGTGGGGTGCGGATGGTGTCATATGCCCTATTATTGATGCCAGAAGAAACCAGGTATATACCGGGCTTTACAGGGTTACCGGTGGCGTAGAGGTGATTATGGATCAGGAACCGATGGATATCCATCAGCTGATCGAAAAAATAAATCTTGTATGCGACGGGAGAGAAGCTTCAGCACCGCAGGGAGTTACATTTGTCGGAGACGGAATTCCGATATATGAGAAGACTATATGGGACGAGATAAAGGTTCCGTGTAAAATGGCACCGGCAAGTCTGAATCGTCAGAGAGGTGCATCAATCGCGGCCTATGGAGAGCTTTTGTACAAGGAAAAAAGTTTTATAAATGCAGATGATTTTGCCCCTGAGTATCTGAGAAAGTCTCAGGCAGAGAGAGTAAAGGACGAGAAAAAACAACTGGAGGAAACAGAAAAATAATGAAGAAAAGGACAGCAAAGCTCGTAGCTTCAATATGCTGCGCAGGTATAGCTTTATCAGGAATAAATACAACTTCTGCATATGCAAAGGATGCAGGAGAGTACCAAAGTGAACAATATTCCCAGGCAGAGGAGAAAAAGGGCTGGGAGTATAACGAAAACGGAGTTTCATACTACGAGAATAATAAGATGGTCAAAGGCTTTAAGATGATCAAGGGTATACGTTATTACTTTGATGAAAAGGGAAGCCTTAAGACAGGATATCAGAAGATAAATAACAAGCCTTATTATCTTGGCAACTTCAGCGTAAGTGATGCTGTTAACGGGACAGTTGAAAAACAGGAAACAGGACTGGTAAATATCAGAGACAGAGCAACCGGAAAAGAGGGTTATGTTTTCGTTGAGGATAACTTAAGTCTTGCTATCGGATGGAGAAGCGCTGATGGTAATAAATACTATTTTGATTCTGAGGGCTTTCTTCCAATCGGATGGAAGGAAATAGAAGGAAAATGGTATTACTTCGGTAATAAGATGGAAGGCCTTGGTCTTTATACAAACGGATGGCAGGATGGCTGCTGGCTGGATGCAGATGGCTGCTGGACATATAAGGAAGAAATGACCTGGTATAAGGATGACTGGGGCTGGTATATCTGGGATACATCTAACTGGTATCCTGTAAGCCAGTGGCAGAAGATAGAAGGAAAATGGTATTACTTCGATGAGTGGGGATATATGGTTAGATCCACATGGAGAAATATCGGAGGAACCTATTATTATTTCAACTTTGACGGAACTCTTCAGTGTGGAGCGATGGATAAGGAAGGAAAAGAAACCGGTCAGTGGATAGATGGTTACTGGATAGACCATAGTGGTGCCTGGACCGGAGCAACAGCATACTGGTACTGGGATGGTACCGGTTATCAGCTCTGGGATGAAAACGGCTGGCAGGCTAAGAACTCAACAGAAATAATAGATAATACTTATATCAATTTTGATGCTAACGGATATGCTAACTATTATGGAGAGCGTCTTATGACTGTTCCTCCTATGGGCGGAACAGGTTCTGCTACTAAGAATAATGTAGTTCAGTACGCATCAAGAGTTCTTGGTTTCCCTTACGTATACGGTGGACAGACAATAGCAGGTACGGACTGTTCAGGCTTTACTATGCTATCATGGGCAAGCCAGGGATATAATATCCCTCATAATGCAGGAATGCAGTATTCAACCTATCAGAGTAATGAGGTTTGGATTTCAGAGGTTCAGCCTGGAGACCTTCTGTTCTATATGTCAGGAGATATTGATAATGATTATGGTACAGGTATAGGTCATGTGGCACTCTATATCGGAAATGGTCAGACACTTGAGGCAGGAGACCAGACCAATGGTTACAGGTGGTATGCTGATAAGGCTGTATATGTAACAAAGTAATTGTAAAAAGAGTAATTGCAAAAGAGTAATTGCAAAAGAGGTACGCTTGAGGCATGAGAGGGTTTTCGGAAATCGCTCGAATTGAAAGAGACAATTTCTCTGATCCGTGGGATGAGAAAAGTCTTGAGGACAGCTTTGAACATGATTATAACCATCTGCTGATGGAAAAAAGAGATGGCAGAGTGGTTGGTTATGTTATTTATTCGGATGTTCAGGGAGATGCTGAGCTGCTCCGAATCGCAGTAGATAAGAGGTACCGAAGGAAGGGTATAGCTGCAAGACTGATGCAGAGTATGCTCGATGAGCTCACGGAAGCGGGTGCTGAGAGGGTGAGTCTGGAGGTAAGAGCGCACAACATATCAGCAGTTGCCCTTTATAAAAAGTTCGGCTTTGCGGATATATTTGTAAGGAAAAATTATTACCATAATCCCGAGGACGATGCGCTGATTTTTCAGAAGATTATATCTGTATGATGAAAAAAGCATATGAAATAATAATGTAAAAAAATAATGGAAAACAATAATGTTAAAACAGCATGTCGAGTGTGACATGCTGTTTTGTTGTGTTGTTTAGTTGTTGTTTTGTTATTTGTAGCTATGTATATATATCTAAAATAATTTACAGATCTCTTGATACTATCTCGGACTCATCTTCAACGATTATCATATAGGCTCCGTTTTTCAGCTTCTTAAGGAGCCATACCATATTTTCTTCTGTAAGGCTGACACAGCCGGAGGTGTTCCAGGATGTGTTGCTCTTGCAGTGAAGGAAGATACCTGCTCCGATACCGTAGGTGGTTGGATTAACATTGAAGCCGATGTTTACAGCATATTTATACTGATAGTAATCAGTAAGATGTTCGCCGATCAAAGGTGTTTCGCTTTCAACCCACTGGTTATAGGTATCCTTTTCTGATGAAAGGTATGAATTCGGAGTTATAGGGTAATAGTTCATCGAGGTTCCCGGATTAGCAGCCTTTCCAAATGCATATAGCAGTTCAAAGGATCCCTTTGGTGTGGTCTTGTCACCCATTCTTCTGTTTTCAGGGAAGCTGAAGCCGTTTTTACCATGGCCGCAGTACATAGACTCACCGGCCTTCCAGGTTCCGTCCTTTTGCTTCTCCCACAAGCTTAAATCATTTCCTACTACGAGAACTATCTGGTCAGTCTTTTTGGCTGTCTTAGTTTTCGGAATAAGTTTTTCGACAGAATTCGGATCATCTGTCCATCTTCCGTTTTCGTCCAGCTTATAGTTATCAATTGTTGTACTTACAGCCATAGCTCCAGTATCTGTGAGATAGTACCAATATCTGCCGGACTTTAGCCATCTAGAATGAGCCATATATCCATTAGCGTCAAAATAGTACCAGCTTCCGTCTATTTTCTGCCAGCTGTTCCTTGGATACCACGTGCCTGACTGGTACCACCAGCCGGATTTATCCTGATACCATTTTCCGTACCAGCCTGAAACATACCAGCCGTCTTCGTCGAGCCAGTAGCCATCTATGAATTCGCTTTTTCCATATGTTCCATCACCCTTGTCATACCACCATCTTCCGTTAGATGCCACCCATTTTGCCTGTGGGTTTTCTTTTGCTTCGTTGCTTTTATTTTCAGCGGCATTTGATGAAAAAGTACTGCTGAAGGTGATCATAGAAACAAGGAAAAACAAAGTCAGTTTCTTAATTAAGGTCATTTTTGGTCCTCCGTCTTTTCATAAGAAAATAGTGATTTTCCGTATGTCATATAATTCTAAGGCCTTACGTAGTTTATGTCAAATGACGAAAAACTTGCTTTTATTATGAAAAGCTTGTCTTAATATACGAAAACAGTTGCCTTTACACAACATAACAGTTATACTAACACAGCGTGCAAAATAATTACTCGAAATAAATATAAAAGAGATTTTAGAAGAGGAATTAAAAATGAGTGAGAATAACAAGGAGTTTAAGCCGTATATCCCGGCAGAAAAAATAACGCCAGAGTTTACATTTACATCGATTGGAATAGGTATAATTCTTGCAATTGTATTTGGTGCAGCAAATGCGTATCTGGGACTGAGAGTTGGTATGACTATATCAGCGTCAATTCCTGCAGCTGTTATTTCAATGGGTGTAATACGTATCATAATGAAAAAGGATTCAGTGCTTGAGAGCAACATGGTTCAGACCATAGGTTCTGCCGGTGAGTCTCTTGCGGCAGGTGCGATATTTACTATTCCTGCGATCTTCCTTTGGGCAAAGGAAGGTGTTACAGACACACCAAGTCTGATAACTATTTCTCTTATTTCACTTTGTGGTGGTGTTCTCGGAGTTCTGTTTATGATTCCTCTGAGAAATGCACTTATAGTTAAGGAGCACGGTGTGCTTCCATATCCTGAAGGAACTGCTTGTGCAGAGGTTCTTCTTGCGGGAGAAAATGGTGGTTCCAGTGCAAAGACTGTTTTTGCGGGAATGGGAATTGCGGCAGTTTGTAAATTCCTTGTAGATGGAATAAAGGTTATTCCGGGAGCTGTGGCAGCGCCTATTAAGTCACTTAAGACTGCTATTTCTACTGAGGTATATCCTGCACTTGTGGGAGTAGGTTATATCTGCGGAGCAAAGATATCTGCTTATCTTCTTGCCGGTGGTGTGCTTGGATGGTTTGTACTTATTCCGGCCATCGTTACATTTGGCGGAGATACAGTTATTTTCCCGGGAACAGAGTCGATATCAGCTATATATGCTGAAGGCGGAGCGGATGCAATCTGGAGCAACTATATCAGATATATAGGTGCAGGTATGGTTGCGGCCGGTGGTATATTCAGTCTTATTAAGTCGATGCCGCTTATAGCATCAACCTTTAAGAGTTCTATGAAGTCTATAAAGGGAAGTAAGGGCAGCGCAAAAAGAACAGATAAAGATCTTGATATGAGAGTGGTAATTGGCGGAATCGTTGTATGTATTCTTGCTATATGGCTCTTCCCTGATATCCCTGTTTCATTTGTCGGAGCTATCCTGGTAGTTATATTTGGTTTCTTCTTCGGAACAGTTTCATCACGTATGGTTGGTCTTGTAGGAAGCAGTAATAACCCTGTTTCAGGAATGGCGATTGCTACACTTCTATTCTCTACATTTATTGCGCTTAAGATGACAGGAACTACAGGTTCTGCAGGTATGGTTGGAGCGATTGCCATCGGTTCTATCATCTGTATCATCGCTGCTATGGCTGGAGATACTTCACAGGATCTGAAGACTGGATTTATACTTGGTGCTACACCTAAGAAGCAGCAGATTGGTGAGCTTATCGGTGCGTTTGTTTCAGCAATTGCAATCGGCTGGGTAATGATACTCCTCAATAATGCATGGGGCTTCGGTTCATCTGCTATCTCTGCTCCACAGGCAACACTTATGAAGATGATCGTTGAAGGAGTTATGGATGGAAATCTTCCATGGGGACTTATCGCAATTGGTGCATTTGCTGCCGTAACTGTTGAAATCCTCGGAATACCTGTTCTTCCTGTTGCTATCGGTCTTTATCTGCCGCTTGAGCTTTCAACACCTATCATGGCAGGTGGTATCATCAGATGGATAGTTGATAAGAAGAAAAAGTCAAAGGAAGGCGATGCCGGAAGCGGAGTTCTGTTCTGTTCAGGTATGATTGCCGGCGAAGGACTTGTAGGAATTATTCTTGCTGTTCTTGCAGTAGCAGGACTTGAGGAAAAGATGAATCTTTCACAGAAATTAGATACCGGTTCAATAGGTGGTATTGTTCTTCTGGTTGTTCTCTGCATACTCACTTATATATTTGCAATCAAGAAGGATGCTGCGCCTGAGAAAACAGAGACAGAAGCGAGTGAGTAATGGATAAATCAAAGAAAACCTCAAAGAATTATCTGGACTTTGTGTATGAACATTCAGATAAGTATAGATGGGAAAAGGACGATGAAGGAAATGTCACGATCTTTATAGAGAATCGTGGTGCCTTCAATCGCATCGCCCAGAAGCTTCTAAAGAAACCTAAGGTTTCACAGCTCCATCTTGAAGAAATGGGCAGTTTCATCTGGCCGCTTATAGATGGAGAGAGAAATGTATATGACATCGGTCAGCTGGTAAAGGAGCATTTCGGCGAAGAAGCCGAACCGCTTTATCCAAGGCTGGCGAAGTATATGAAGATGCTTGATGAATATGGATTTATTATAAAAAAGGCTGTGCACGAGAGTGCATAGCCTTTTGGTTTTATTTATATGATCAGTCACGATAGTAATAGCATTCATCGCAGAAGTTATATATGCTGCCGATAGGAAGCTCTTTTCCGCAGTAGCGACATCTTCTGATGTACTGATCTTTGTCTTCTTTCATGAATTCACTGATCTTTTCACAGATGGTCTGGCGTACGTGACTGTATTCGTCCGGAAGACCAATGCGTCTGAGCAGCTGGTGACGGACATCGTAGCCTTTGTATTCCAGCTCACAGTTCATAAGTGTGTCTGTTCCGAAATCAGGAAGCGGTATATATCGTCCGCGGAGAATTGCCTCTGAACATCTCACGTAGTACTCGACCAGCTCGTCTGATTTTACATCGACAGGACATGTTATAAGATCATAAACAAGCTCGCGGTTTTCCTCGAGCAGCTTATTTATATCAATTTGAGGGGAAGGTGCTTTGTCAGCACTTTGCCCTTTCTTTTTTCTGGGTGGTTTTATTTTTATCTGGCTCAGCTTCTTAAGAAGGAACTGGGCATCGAACATATTCTCTCTGACGAAGTCTTTTGAACGGGGCATTCTCTGCCATGCCTCAAGAAGAAGCCTCAGAGGATAATCTGACTGGAGAATTGATCTCGGAAATGAGATACATGCCGCTTCGATATCACGTACAGTGCCATCCAGTCTTCTTTCTATTATCGGATCTTCTCCGAGAACCAGGACTTCTCCGTATTCGTTCAGTCCATATCTTCCGGCACGTCCGCCTATCTGTTTAATCTCTGCTGTAGAAAGTGTTCTGAATCTCTTTCCGTCGTACTTCTCTGTTTCGGTAAATATAACTCTTTTTATTGGAAGTGAGATACCCATTCCTATTGCATCCGTAGCAACGACAACAGTTGTCTTTCCTTCCAGATATTTTCTTACTTCGTTTCTTCTGGATTCAGGTGGAAGAGCGCCATAGATAACGCTTGCCTTAAATCCGTTTTTCTCAAGAAGTGCAGCTGTTGAGAGCACACTCTTCCTTGAGAAGCAGATAAGAGCATCCCCTTCCTTCAGGTCCTCGTAGCCGTTTATGCTTCCTGCGTAGGTAAGTGGCGCGAGTCTTTCATGCCTTACCACTGAATAAAATGCACCGAAGCTTTTGATGAGCTTTTCTATATAGTCCAGAGCCTCCGGAGCCATACATATATGAACGACGTCAGCGTCTACTAGACAGATAGCCTTGAGCCATGCAGCTCCACGGAACGGGTCTGCTATCAGCTGAGCCTCATCGATTACAGCTGTTTTAAAATGTTTTTTAGTATCACAAAGCTCTATAGTTGATGAGATGATCTCAGCATCCTCCGTGATGAGAGATTCCTCTCCGGTTATCATGCTGCAGGGAATTCCTGAAGCGTTTACCTTGTCATACATTTCAAGGGCAAGAAGACGGAGCGGTCCGAGGTAGGTGCCCGGAGTGTTGGCCTTCATATCCTCGATGGCATCATAGGTTTTTCCGCTGTTCGTCGGTCCCACATGAAGAACAAAGGAACGATTCTTTTCCTTTGCCTTGTCTATATAATAGTCTGGGGAATAGTCATTATATATCTGCTGTATCTGAAAGATATCCTGCTCGTCCTTTTTCTTCTGAGCCTGAGCTTGCAGAAACTTAACGATTTCAGGATGCTTGAGGGCGTGCTGAAGCTGCCCGTTGGTCCAAACATACAGAGTGTAATGCTGGCCCTTGCGAGTTCTTATGTGGCGGTTGGTTCCGCGTGGAAAGTATTTTTTTATCATATGTCTTGGAATCCCGTAGCGCTCTGTTATCTGAGGCTGGGTCCATGTTTCCTGCTTACTCATATCCTTGATGCTCTGAATTAATATTTGACATGCGGATTACTATATTCGGCGTGTCTTAAGGTCAAATATACCATAAGTGCCCAAAGTCAACAAGCTTTCTTGCTTGAAAGAGGAGTTTGTTATATAATGACGTTTACTAAAGAATTCGGAGAAAATAATGGGAAAATACATACTGGGAATAGAAACCTCCTGCGACGAAACTGCGGCTGCAGTTGTTCGTGACGGAAGAGAGGTTATATCAAATGTAATATATACGCAGATTCCTACTCATACTCTGTATGGTGGCGTGGTACCTGAGATAGCATCCCGTGAGCATGTGCTTAAGATAAACCAGGTGATCAAGAAAGCACTCGCTGATGCGAAGCTTGACTGGAAAGATCTGGATGCAATCGCAGTTACTTATGGTCCGGGACTGGTTGGACCTCTTCTTATAGGTGTCAGCACGGCAAAGGCACTTGCATACGCAAAGGGGATCCCGCTTGTGGGAGTAAATCATATAGAGGGACATATCTGTGCAAATTATCTGATGGAAAAAAATGAGTCGGATAATTCAGAGGCAGTGGCACCGCCATATATGTGTCTTGTTGCATCAGGTGGTCATTCTCATATCGTACGCGTGGATGATTTTACGAAGTATACTATAATAGGAAGAACGCATGATGATGCGGCAGGCGAAGCATTTGACAAGGTTGCCCGTGCAATAGGGCTGGGCTATCCCGGCGGACCGAAGGTTGATAAGCTTGCAAGAGAGGGTAATCCTGAAGCAATCCAGTTCCCAAGGGCAAGTGTTGGTGACTCACCTTATGACTTCTCCTTCAGTGGAATAAAATCAGCGGTTCTGAACTATCTGAATGGAGCCGAGATGAAAGGGCAGGAAGTAAATAAGGCAGATGTAGCTGCATCCTTCCAGCAGGCGGTTATCGATGTGCTTGCTGATCACACAATAAAGGCGGCACTTGATCACGGCATGAAAACAGTAGCACTGGCAGGTGGAGTTGCTGCAAATTCACTGCTTCGTGAAACAATGAAGGAAAGAGCTGAGGCAAAGGGGCTTAGATTCCACTGCCCTGAGCTTATATACTGTACGGACAATGGAGCTATGATAGCTTCAGCAGGATTCTTTGAATATGAAGAGGGACGAAGAGCGGATCTTTATCTGAATGCGATTCCAAATCTTAAGATAGGGGAGCGTTAAGAATCACGAAGTAAAGCTGTAAAAGTTGAGGAGATAGGTATGGTTAGTGCGATTGTTCTTGCAGCAGGCAAGGGAAGCAGAATGAAGTCGGACACTGCTAAGCAATTTATGGAGATAAATGGGAAGCCGCTGCTTTACTATAGTCTTAAGGTTTTTGATGCGAGCATTGTCGATGAGATAGTTCTTGTTACAAGAGGAAGCGATATAGACTATGTCAGAGAAGAGATAGTTGAGAGGTACGGTTTTCAGAAGGTAAGGAGAATTGTTGCCGGCGGTAAGGAAAGATTTAATTCGGTCAGTAAGGGAATAAAAGCCTGCGACAGAAGAAATAAAATAATAATGATCCACGATGCGGCTAGACCTTGTATAACGAATCGGATGATACTTGATTCTATTTCCGGTGCAAGACGCTACAAGGCATGTACAGTGGCCATGCCGGTTAAGGATACGATTAAGATAGTTGATGAGGACGGATTTGGAGTTGAGACTCCGGACAGAAGAACTCTGTATCAGATACAGACACCTCAGACCTTTGACAGAAAGACACTTGAGGAGGCTTACGAAAGACTTAGAATCAGCGGTGATACAGATATAACAGATGATACTATGATAGTGGAACGCTATCTGGATATAAAATCCAAAATGATAGAGGGAAGTTATGAAAATATGAAGGTTACTACGCCGGATGATATAGCACTGGCGGAGATATATCTGAGGTGATAGAGACAGCCTTCAGAAAGAGGATTGGAAAGGATGAAAAGGAAAGTGTTAAGTATGAAAACGCAGTTTAAGAAAAGGCTTGCAGCATTTATGGTTTTTGTTTTTCTGCTTTCGCTTACAGGCTGTGGAGGTGGTGATGCAAAGGCTCCCGGAGTCAGCTTGAACGAGGATTTTAATATTCCTCTAGGTTCACTTACCGAGGCAAGTACCGAGCAGAGTACTACGGAAGCGGAAAAGGAATACGAGTATGCAGAAGGAGAGAATGAAGAGTTCCAGAAGTTTATAAAGGAATACTTTGAGAACTCTGTTACTGTGGATTCCACTTACTTTAATTCATACGTTCAAAATGGTGAGCATTTTGGTATCGAAAGACCTGAGGCTACACTTGGCGATTCAGATATGAGTGAGGAGGCAATTGAGAAGTCTAAAAAGAAGGATGAGGAATTCTATAATAAGCTCATTGCTTTTGAGGACCAGCCGTTAAATGAGGATGAAAGATTTACCTACAGATGCCTGAAGGAAGATACAGAGATAAATTTGAGGCTGTATGATTACATCTATTTGACAGATCCTTTTTCACCGGGAAACGGTAATCAGGAACAGCTCCCATCTATATTTACCGACTATAGATTTAATGATAAGAGAGATGTAGATGACTATGTCGAGCTAATGAAGCAGTCAAGAGCTTACTTTAAGGATCTTATAGACTTTGAGTATACAAAGTCAGAGAAGGGAACCTTTATGAGTGATGCTGCAGCTGATAAGGTTATTGAGCAGTGTGATACATTTATGAAGGATAAGGAGAATCACTTTGTCCTTGATGCCTTTAATACCAGGGTTGAAAAACTCGAGTTTCTGACAGAGGATGAGATTAAGGAATATAAAGAAAAGGTTAAGGATGCCTTTGAGAATTATCTGTTCCCTGCCTATCAGGATCTGAAGGATGCTATGCAGGAGCTCAAGGGAACAGGAAAGAATGATAAGGGAGTCTGCTATTTTGAAAATGGTAAGGACTACTATGCAAAGTATATATTCCCTAAGCGTTCAGGTTCTTCTAAGACTGTTGAAGAGGAAATCCAGTATATGGATGATCGTATGAATAAGCTTCTTGTTGATCTTTCATCGATATACTATTCAAATCAGGAGGCTTTTACTGAATACGAAAATCGCAGAGCTGATCAAACGATATACAAAGCATATGATGATATGTCAGCTGAAGAAGTAATAGATATGCTTCAGGAGGACTATATGGATGACTTCCCGATGGCTACAGCCAGTATTCCATATGAGTTTGATATGATGGGTGAAAAGAGAGGAAAAATCAGTGACTCTACTCTTGCTTACTATGAGTTATCTCCTGTAGATGCACCTGAACAAAATCATATATGTCTGAATGATACAAAGAAAGGTGGACTGGTACTTACGCTTGCACATGAGGGATGTCCGGGACATATGCTTCAGACATATTACTTCAGAAACACTAACCCAAATCTGGCAAGAAGTATTAGCTTTAACCTCGGATACATAGAAGGCTGGGCTGTTTATTCATCCTACAGTGTGACAGAGAAGCTGGATTTCCTGGGTAAAGAAGAGTATGGAGATGTATTTGGTAAAATAGACAGAATCTATACAGATATGCTTTATCTTGTTGAGGGCCGTGTTGATATAGGTATCAATTATGAAGGCTGGGGCGAAGAAGAAATCAAGAATTATCTTCAGAAAAATGGACTGAGTGTAGAGGATGTATCAGAGTTTATGGTTAGTCATGCTGCAGACCCGGGAGTAATGCTCAGTTATACAACAGGTTACTTTGAGATGCTGGAGCTGAGGGAAAAAGCCGAGTCCGAGCTGGGAGATAAATTCGATGTTAAAGACTATCATAAGGCTATACTTGATGTCGGACCATGTCAGTACAAGTTCCTTTCGGAAAAAGTAGATGAATATATCGAAAAAAATAAGTAAATAATAAGACACAAAGTCATAAGTGACGCTTGACTTATTATCTCAGAAAACATATACTAAAAGGCGTTGGCGTTAGTTAGTTTTAACTATTGCCTACGCCTTTAGTAGCTTTATTTTTTAAAAAGTGAAAAACGGATGTAAAGTCCTGAAAAATAAAAGAAGAGGAGAGATTTAAGATGGCAAATGTTGATTTAACAAAGTACGGAATCACAGGAACAACAGAGATTATTCACAATCCTTCATTTGAGGATCTTTATAAGTATGAGATGGATCCTTCACTTGAGGGCTATGACAAGGGTGTGGAGACAGAGCTTGGCGCTGTTAACGTTATGACAGGTATCTATACAGGTCGTTCACCTAAGGATAAGTACATCGTAATGGATGAGAACTCAAAGGACACTGTATGGTGGACAACAGAGGGATATCCAAATGATAACCACCCAATGGAGCAGAACACTTGGGAAGTACTCAAGGAGCTTGCTAAGAAGGAGCTTTCAAACAAGAAGCTTTTCGTAGTAGATGCATTCTGTGGTGCTAACGAAGATACAAGAATGGCAGTTCGTTTCATCGTTGAGGTTGCTTGGCAGGCACATTTCATTAAGAACATGTTCATCCAGCCAACAGCTGAAGAGCTTGAGACATACGAGCCTGATTTCGTTGTATATAATGCTTCAAAGGCAAAGGTTGAGAACTTCAAGGAGCTTGGACTTAATTCAGAGACAGCTGTAGCATTCAACATCACAAGCCGTGAGCAGGTTATCATCAATACATGGTATGGTGGAGAGATGAAGAAGGGTATCTTCTCAATGATGAACTACTATCTCCCACTTAAGGGTATTGCAGCAATGCACTGCTCAGCTAACACAGATATGGACGGAAAGAATACAGCAATCTTCTTCGGTCTTTCAGGAACAGGTAAGACAACTCTTTCAACTGATCCTAAGAGACTTCTTATCGGAGATGATGAGCACGGTTGGGATGACAACGGTGTATTCAACTTCGAGGGTGGATGCTATGCAAAGGTTATCAACCTTGATAAAGAGTCAGAGCCTGATATCTACAATGCTATCAAGAGAGATGCTCTTCTTGAGAACGTAACAGTAGATGGTGCAGGAAAGATTGATTTCGCAGATAAGAGCGTTACAGAGAATACTCGTGTATCATATCCTATCGAGCATATCACAAACATCGCTAAGAATGTAAACGGAAAGTCTTCAGGACCTGATGCTGAGAACGTTATCTTCCTTTCAGCTGATGCATTTGGAGTACTTCCTCCGGTTTCAATCCTTACACCGGAGCAGACACAGTATTACTTCCTTTCAGGATTTACTGCTAAGCTTGCTGGTACAGAGAGAGGAATCACAGAGCCAACACCTACATTCTCAGCTTGCTTCGGACAGGCATTCCTTGAGCTTCATCCTACAAAGTATGGTGAGGAGCTCGTTAAGAAGATGCAGAAGAGCGGAGCTAAGGCTTACCTCGTAAACACAGGATGGAATGGAACAGGAAAGCGTATCTCAATCAAGGATACTCGTGGAATCATCGATGCTATCCTTAACGGTGATGTTAACAAGGCTGAGACAAAGAAGATCCCATTCTTCGATTTCGAAGTACCTACATCACTTCCTGGAGTTGATCCTGCAATCCTTGATCCTCGTGATACATATGCTGATGCATCTGAGTGGGAGACAAAGGCTAAGGACCTCGCTGAGAGATTCGTAAAGAACTTCAAGAAGTATGAGACAAATGAGGCCGGTAAGGCACTCGTTGCTGCTGGACCGAGCTTGAATTAACGAAGTTAATTCAAACTTCCGACCGAAGGGAGGATGCATTCTGCAAAGCAGAATCAAGGCTTCCAAAGGAAGGATTGCATATCGACGCAGTCGATATGGCACTACCGCAGCTGTAAGAAAAAAATAATAAATGAAATGTTAATCCCCCGGTTCAATGTGCCGGGGGATTTTTTTCGTTTCAAGAATAATGATATTTATTTTTGAAAAAATGCTTGAAAAATACAAATATAAATGATATTCTAATGATAGAAAAATGATATCAATAATATATCATTTAAATAATAGAAGGGAGAAGGGGAAAATGAGTGGTAAAGTATTTAAAACGAAAATGCTGACTTTAGATGAGATGAAGCTTATTCGAAAGAGACTTAATATTTCCTATGAGGAGATTGCGAAGAAGTCTGGGGTTTCAATTAGTTCAGTTCAGAAGATTTTTGGCTCCGGTAATTCAGATAAGACCAAAGCTCCTAATCCAAGGCATAGCACTATCGTAAAACTAAATCAGGCATTTGGAATGCTGGAGCAGTTTCATGGACTAGTGTTAGGTGACGATGACGATGATGATGAATCTGATAATTATCATTATAACATCAAAACGCCACAGTATATGGTGAGTGATGTTAAGCCAAGTTATAATCTATATGGCAAGGGAAAAATTGTGGCAGGAGGAAGTACTCCAGTCTTCACAAACAGCGGATATACGTATGAGGATTATCTTGCACTTGATCTGCCTGAGGGGAAGCAGGTTGAGATAATAGATGGCGTTATCTATGATATGGCAGCTCCGAGTCCGACACATCAGGCGATTTTGGGTTATCTGTCTAGCTACCTTTCAAATGAACTTAGAAAAAGAAAGAGAAAATGTCTTGTCTTTTTTGCTCCTTTTGATGTTAGACTTGATTTTAGCGACGGACCAACAACGGTTGTTCAGCCTGATATCTTTATTAAATGCTCTCAGGATCAAAGAACAGATGAAAAAGGAGAAGAACTGCCCTGGGTTCCAAGGTTTGTAATAGAGGTGGTATCTCCATCATCACGCAATAAAGATATGTTTATTAAAAACAAGAAGTATAACGAGTCGGGTGTGGTTGAATATTGGCTGATAGATGATGAGAATAAACAGGTTCTAAAGTATAATTATATTAAATCCTCAACAGAACTTTTCACCTATGACGACAAGATAAAAATGGATATCTTTGATGGCGATATTGTCGTTGACATGAAGGAATTAAAAGAACATCTGGAGTTTTATGCAGATATTATAGGTTCGTAGTTAGAAAAATGATTACAAATATTAATTTTTGAAGTATTATAATGTTTGCAAATACTTTTTTTCACTATAATTTAGTGTTTTCTGAGTCGGGCGAGTGGGATAATTGAGAAAAAAACATGATGGCAGATGAGGTTTTGGCTTCATCTGCCAATTTTTTGTTAATGCTGTAAATGGTAAATTTCAAAGCCATAAAATCCTGAAATTATCTCAGAATTATGGCTGCGCCGACTCAAACGCTGCGCCCGCATCGACCGCCTCGAAGAGCCAGTGCGGATGCAGCGCCTTAGTCAAGTCCGTATTGCGACTTGATGTGAAAAATAAATTTTTTTTGAAAAAAGTGATAGGTTTTATGTTTTTCCTCCGTAATATTAAGTGTAAGGAAAATAAAGAGCAAAAAACTAAGAAAAAATGTCAAGGAGGACAAAATTATGAAGAAGACAAAGAGAAACGTAATCGCAGCTGTATCAGCAACAGCAATGATGGGGATGCTCAGCATCGGAATGGTGAAGGTAATCGATGCTAATAATGAGGCAAATAAAGTGTATGCATCAACACAGGCAGCAGATACTGAATTAGAGCAGGCAAGGCTGGACTTCAAGGCTAAGCAGCTTGAAGTTAACACAGATCAGGTAGCAGCACATAGTCTTGAGAATGAAAATGTAGTTAAGCTTGAGCAGGATAGACTTGAAAAGAAGCATACACTTGAGAAGGGAAGACTTGAAAAGAAGAATACACTTGAGCAGGACAGGCTTGAGAAGAAGTATACACTTGAGAAGGGTAGACTCGAGAAGAAGAATACACTTGAGCAGGACAGACTTGAGAAGAATGAAGACAGATTCAATGATTATCTTGAGCTTAATGGTGTAAAAACTCCGGAGGAGCTTGCAAGCCTCGGTCCTGATAAGTTTATTGTAGATGAAGCAGAGTGGGCTGCTGCAAAGGTTAAGTGGCTGGAGAGAAATCCGGGATATACAGAGGAGGATGCAGATAACGCTCGTGGTCAGTATGAGACAGACAGATGGTTAGAGATACTTGAATATTATGGTATTCATCCGGCAAATAATGAAAAGGGCTGGGAGTATATAAAGAAGGATACTTTGGAGGATGATATT
>CACYJP010000028.1 GCA_902774725.1 uncultured Lachnospiraceae bacterium | reverse complement strand
CGGCTCTTACCATCGCACTGGTTATTATGTCTGAAACAATACTTGCATCCAGATCAAATGCAATTAAGGACGGTTATGATCTGGACACTAACCGTGAGGTCCTTGGTTATTCACTTGCCAACATAACCTCCGGTGTATTTGGCAGTTGTCCTGTAAATGCCAGCGTTTCACGTACATCGATAGTCAGACAATTCGGTGGTCATTCGCAGCTGATGAGTGTATCCGCAAGTATAACTATGGCTTTCATTCTGTTTTTCTTTACGGACTTTATACCATATCTTCCTGTTCCTATACTTACAGGAATCATCGTAGCCGCACTGCTCAGTGCGTGCGAATTCGGACTGCTGAAAAGACTTATTAAAAACAGCCGATCGGATATGATCATATTTATTTCTGCTATGGCAGGAGTTCTCCTTTTCGGAACAGTATACGGAGTTATGATAGGCGTAATCCTATCCTTCTTTGCAGTTATAAGACAGGCTGTTTCTCCTCAGAGAACTTATGTCGGAATAATAAATGGACATGAAGGCTTCTATTCCCTCAAGGCCCATCCGGATGCACGACCTATTCAGGGGACAGTGATCTACAGATTCGGCGGAAACCTGTTCTTTGCAAATATTGATACATTTGTAAATGATATTGAGGACGCGATTGACGAAAACACAAGGGTTGTTATCATATATGCAAGCGGTATAAACAACATAGATCTGACTGCAACTGACAGGGTTATGGCACTAAATAAAAGTCTTAAAAAACGTGGTATACTTTTCTTCATTACACATAACGACGGAGTTGTTAATAAAGAGCTTATAAGCTATGGTGCCGAGGAGCTTATCACCTCCGGAGTTATTCGTAAAAATGAAGAAGAGGTCTTTGAGTTTATCAAACTCAAGACCCCTTATCCGCTTGCCGAAACCAATCCATACGCAAGTAAAAAACAAATAAATAATAACTAATAACTAATAAATAATTAATAATAACTAATAATCAAATAACCACTAATAAAGATTACTGAATATCTTGCGGAAAATAACGATGTTAAGTATCGCCAGAAGAATCCCCACGATTACACCGCCACTATCCAGAAGCATATCAGTCACTTCACACGACCTGCCACTTCCTACAAAGAGCTGATGTAGCTCATCGCTCACAGCATACAGTGCGCCAATGATAAACGGGTATAGTATCTTCTGCTTCCTGCTACGCTTCTTCTCATACAGAGCACCTGTAAGAAGGATTCCAAGCAGCATATATTCCAGAAAATGTGCAGTCTTACGAATAGGATGATCCAGCTTAGCTGCATATCTCTCCTGTGCATCAGGTGACCAGTTCTGGAAATCATACTCAACAATATAGCCGACGAATTTACCTAATTCATGGCTTTCCTCAGTTGAATCATCTGCATTCATTGATGAGAAATAAAAAATAACTCCCATGCAGAGCACTGCAAGAATAATAAAAACTGTTTTTCTAATATTCAGTTTACCATTTGTTTTAAATAAATAATCAATCATAGTGACAAGGATACCACATAACATAATCATATGACAAGTGTGAAACAATATGTATGAATCAATACGTAATGAACAATATGTATGAAACAATACGTAATAAACAATACGTAATAAAAATAACAGTATGAAAAGGAATCTAATATGAAAATCGACATCTTATGCGTTGGTAAAATCAAAGAAGCATTTTACAGAGATGCTATAGCTGAATACTCAAAAAGACTGAGCCGCTACTGCTCTCTTGATATCATTGAAGTAGCTGACGAAAAAACACCTGATAAAGCGAGTGATACTGTAACAGATATGATACTTCAGAAGGAGGCAGAACGAATCGCAAGGTATATCCCTGAGAGCACAAGAATAGGAACCGATACCTATATAATTACCCTTGAAATAAACGGTAAAAAAATGACCAGCGAAAAACTCGCCGGTCATATAAATAGTCTTGGTATCGATGGAATAAGCCATATCATTTTCGTGATTGGCGGCTCGCTTGGTTTACATAATTCTATAACCTCTAAAGCCAACTTCCATCTCAGCTTTTCAGATATGACATTTCCACATCAGCTCATGAGAGTTATTCTTCTTGAGCAGATATATCGTTCATATCGTATCATTAATAACGAACCATATCATAAGTAAGCAGTCTACTCTCTTCCATCCCAGCAATAGGTACAGAGCTTATCTCTGTCAATTCCTGTTGCTGCGATCATATCATCAAGTCGGTTGAACTTAAGACTTGTGAAGTTCAGCTTCTGTCTTATTTTCTCAAGCATCAGATGATATCTGTCTGAATCAGGATCAGCATAGTCATCAAGAATAGTTCTATCTACCTGCTCACCCTCCTCCTCAGCTATAACCTGTCTTGCTATAAGCTCCATATCACTGTTTGATCTGGAGAAGTTTATATATTTACATCCAAACAGAAGTGGTGGACATGCAGGTCTGATATGAACCTCCTTAGCTCCACTTTCATAAAGGAATTCTGTTGTCTCACGAAGCTGTGTTCCTCTTACGATAGAGTCATCTATTAGAAGCAGCTTACGTCCGTCTATAAGCTCATGAACCGGAATCAGCTTCATCTTAGCGATAAGATTTCTCTTATTCTGATGTGTTGGCATAAATGAACGAGGCCATGTTGGTGTATACTTTACAAATGGTCTTGAGAAAGGAACTCCTGACTGATTTGCATAACCCATTGCATGTGCAGTACCTGAATCTGGAACTCCGGCAACTGAGTCTATATCGTCCTTTGTATAGCCATCACGCTTAGCGAGCGAGATACCGCAATTGTATCTCATCTCCTCTACAGAAACGCCCTCATATCTTGATGAAGGATATCCATAATATACCCAGAGGAATGTACATATACGCATCTTCTCTCCCGGCTTCTCCATCACCATAACACCCTCAGGTGTCATTACGTCTATCTCTCCCGGACCCATTTCTCTATAATCCTTGTATCCAAGGTTAAGATATGAGAAGGATTCAAATGCAGCACAGTAACCTACGCCTTCCTTTTGGCCGATAACAATCGGTGTACGTCCGTATTTATCACGTGCAAGATAAACGCAGTCCTGTGCAAGAAGAAGAATCGTCATAGATCCATCTATCATATCCTGAGCATATTTAATTCCCTCGATGATGTTATCCTTCTGATTGATAAGTGCAGCTACAAGCTCGGTTTTATTTACCTCACCTGTTGTCATCATCTGGAAATGTGATCCACCGTTTTTAAATATAGTTGCAACAAGTTCCTCTGTATTATTTACCTTTCCTACACAGGCAATCGCATATGTACCATGATGTGAACGCACAAGCAGTGGCTGTGGATCATAGTCAGATATACATCCTATTCCGAGATTACCCTCCATCTCATGTACATCACCGGTAAACTTACTTCTGAACGGAGCATTTTCTATATTATGAATAGCTCTGCTGAAACCATCACGTCCATGTACAACCATTCCGGCTCTTCTTGTACCAAGATGCGAATGATAGTCTGTTCCGTAAAACAGATCAAATACAGAATCCTCTTTTAACGCTGTTGCAAAAAATCCACCCATTTTAAATCTCCATTACTAATGCAAGTTTACTTATTTACCAGCTTCAACGATAGCATCAGCCAGTGCTTCTATGTTAGGGATATCACTATCCTTCATAGTACTCTTTATTGTAACTACAGGCTCGAGAAGCTCTACATTCTTCCAGCCTTCGATTATTCCCTTTGCTGTTCTGGCTGCACTTGGAGCCCATGAACCGTTTTCAAGAATAAATACCTTTCTGTTCTGATATGTCTTAACTGTAAGGTGATTCAGGAAATCAAACATCGGAAGGAATATGCCGCCATCATAGCTGGCTGAACATATAACCATTCTGTCATATCTGAATGCATCCTCAACACACTCTGCCATATCCTCTCTGCAGATATCAGAGATAGCAACCTTCTCGCCCTTTGCTTCAAGCATCTCAGCGAGCTTCTTAGCAGCCTTTGCTGTATTACCATGGATTGATGCATATGCAACAAATACACCATGAGTCTCAGCCTCATAGCTGCTCCATGTATTATATGTATCAAGGTAGTATGATATCTCATCACCCGGCATCGGAAGCGCAGGTCCGTGAAGCGGAAGTATCTTCTCTATCTCAAGACCGGAAGCCTTCTTCAGAAGAGTCTGAACAGGTGAGCCATACTTTCCTACTATACCGAAATAATATCTTCTTGCCTCGCAAGCCCAACCCTCAGGATCATCAAAATCAAGAGCGCCAAACTTACCAAATGCATCAGCTGAGAAGAATACCTTCTCGCTCTGCTCGTAGCTCATCATTACCTCAGGCCAGTGAATCATAGGTGCAAGTATAAACTGCAGTGTATGACTTCCGAGAGAAAGAGTATCTCCCTCCTTAACCTCGACTTTTCTGTCATCTATATCAAGATCCGTAAAAAACTGAGAAAGCATAGAAAATGTCTTTGCATTTCCCACTATCTGCGCCTCAGGGAAGTTTTCTATAGCAACCTTGAAGCTTCCGGAATGATCCGGCTCTATATGCTGAACAACGATATAATCAAGCTTTTTTCCGCCGAGAGCTTCCTTGACATTTGCAAGCCACTCATCAGACTTTGTAGCATCAACTGTATCCATAACAGCTGTCTTCTCATCGAGAATAACATAAGAATTATATGACATTCCCTCCGGTACATCGTACTGACTCTCGAAAAGATCTATGTCATGATCATCGACGCCAACATATTTTATAGCATCAGAAATATTTGTTACCATATCTCTGTCCTCCTATCACAAAATTACATCTTCTACTCTACTATAAAATGTACATGGGGTGCAACTCAAAAATTCCACTTTTTTTTATAAAATTATTGTCTATTTGCACAGTATTTAATTTATGTTAACTACTCCCACATAATTACTTTATGTTAACCACTTTATAATCCTTATCCTCAACTGCCTTTGCAAGTACGTCGTTGTTCACATCACCATCCAGCTTTACTACTGCAGTTCCTTTTTTGTGACTAACCTTTGCTTCGCTTACACCATCTAAAGACTCAAGAGCCTTCTTAACTGTTGCCTCACAATGCTCACACATCATTCCCTCGATAGAAATAGTCTTCTTCATCTTTCCGTCTCCTTCTTCGTTATTATTATCCTCAGCTGCCTCGATCAGCTCTTCTTTGATTTCACTGATTATACTCTCTGTTTTATCCTTAAATTCCTTAGATGAAAGCGTGTGCGGTACCTTATCGCGACTGCCATCATAAACCTTAACCCTGTTCAGACGAAGGGCATTCATACATACAAAAAAGCTCGAAAGTGCCATCGCTGCCGCACCATACATAGGCTTCATCGCTATACCGTAAAGTCCCATGGCAAGCGGAATACAAAGTGCATTATAGAAAAATGCCCAGAACAGGTTCTCATGTATGTTCCTTATGGTTGCTCTGCTGAGTCTTATCGCCGCAGCCGTATCCTTAATGGAATTCTTCATCAGGACGACATCTGCTGCATCCACTGCTACGTCTGTTCCTGCTCCGATTGCAAAGCCTACATCAGCAGATGTGAGCGCAACTGCATCATTTATTCCATCTCCCACCATACCGATTTTAATACCGGAAGTATTTTTTGTGTCGGTCGACATAACTTGTTTAAGAGAAGAAACAACCCTTGCCTTCGTATCAGGCATAACCTCCGCTATTACATTATCTATAGCGACTTCCCGGGCTACTGCAGCTGCTGTCCTTTGGTTATCTCCAGTTAACATAACTGTGCGAACGCCCATATTCTTAAGTTCCTTTATTGCTTCAAGGCTGTCGCTTTTTACCTTATCGCAGACTGCGATTATGCCGATGTACTCTCCTCCTTTTACAAATAGGAGCGGTGTCTTACCCTGACCTGTCAGCCTGTTTATCTCGCTTTCCGAAGCTTTACCTATATAGTTCCAGCTTCCACCCTCTATAAGCTCTCTCTTACCATCTGTCTCTATATATCCCTTAAATCCTGCTCCGGGGAGTGTTTCGAAATCACTCACCTCAAGAGTTTGGTTTACATAACTCGTATCAGGTTTATTCTGCTGTTGATCTATATCCTGCTGTTGTTCCTTATTCTCCTGTTGCTCCTTACCTTCAACATATTCTACTATTGCTCTGCCTAAAGGATGCTCTGACTTTTTCTCAAGACTGTACGCAACCGAAAGCAGCTCTTCTTCGGTATGACCATCTGATACAATTATATCAGTCACTCCGGGCTCACCCATCGTAACCGTACCGGTCTTATCAAGCACTACCACACCTACTCTTCCGGTATTTTCAAGTGCTTCTGCCGTCTTATAAAGAACACCGTTTTTTGCACCCACTCCATTTCCAACCATGATTGCAACAGGAGTAGCAAGTCCAAGTGCGCACGGACAGCTTATTACAAGAACAGATATTCCTCTTGCTATCGAGAACGCTGCACTCTTTCCGGCGAGCATCCAGCCGCCAAATGTAAGAAGTGCGAGAAGTATTACAACAGGAACAAAAACCGCCGATACCTTATCTGCTATCCTGGCAAGCGGAGCCTTGGTCGTAGCTGCATCCTCAACCATATGAATGATCTGAGCAAGCGTTGTATCCTCTCCTACTCTTGTTGCTTTGCACTTTATAAAGCCATTTATATTAATTGTTCCGGCAGACACCTTGTCGCCAACATTCTTATCCACCGGTATACTCTCTCCGGTAAGCGACGATTCATTAACTGCTGAATATCCTTCGATTATTATTCCATCAACAGGGATTATATCTCCGGCTCTCAGAACATATACATCATCAACCTTAACCTCCTGAATCTTAACAGCCACTTCACTTCCGTCCTGTATAACATTTGCTTCCTTAGGAGAAAGCTTCATCAGACTCTTAAGCGCATCGGTTGTCCTGCCCTTTGATTTAGCCTCAAGCAGCTTACCGACAGTGATAAGCGTTGGTATCATCGCAGCTGATTCAAAATAAAGATTCATCATATGTGACTCTACTGAAGCCATATCTCCTCTAGACGAGGCCGAAAACATCTGAACTAAAACTGCCATACTGTATCCAAAGGAAGCCGCACTTCCAAGTGCAACCAGGGTATCCATATTTGGCGAAAGCTTAAATAGTGATTTAAATCCACTTATAAAAAACTTCTTATTTATTACCATGACTATAAGTGCAAGCACCATCTCAATTACAGCAATCGTAAGATGATCTTCCATAAATGAAAAAACAGGCCATCCCCACATAGAATGCCCCATTGACAGATACATCAGAAACACCAGTATCGTCGCCGAACTGATAAGTCTGCGTACCAAAACCGGACTCTCTTTATCAAAGAGTGAGTCCGCCATATCTTCATTTATCTCTGTTTGAACATAAACCGCTGCGCCATAGCCGGCATTACGCACAGCCTCTATTATCTCCTCATCAGTTGCAGTACCCTCTACTCCCATTGAATTGGTCAGAAGACTTACTGCACACGAATTAACACCATCCAGCTTTGAAACAGCATTTTCAACTCTGGCCTGGCATGCCGCACAGCTCATTCCCGTTACATCAAACTTTCTCATTATCCTGTCCATTTCTAAATTATAATAGTTAAATAAGTCTAACCAATTATAACATATCCTGCGGATATTAAAAGTCTTTATTTAAAGTATTTAAAAGTCCTTCTTCAGAAGTCTGAAGCTGTAGGCATTTACCTCTACTCCCTCGGCCTTCAGTACATCTCCGGTACTAAGCTCATAATAATCCCCGTCATTCTCATTTATCCAGGCAGTTCTGTCAGTATCCGAGAAATTGAACACTGCTATTAGCTTCTGTCCGTCAAAGTATCTGCCGAGCGCAAGAGTACCTGCATCCCAGGTATCCATAGTCCATCTGTCTGCAAATGTATTAAATACCTTTAGCTCCTGTCTGAAGCGTTCTAGTTTACATAAAACTTCATGCACCTCAGGTATCATATTTTCATCTCTCTCACAGATAACCGGCATACCACACTTGAATATCATAAATGCAGATATAAGCATATACTTTTTCTTTGCTATATCAAGAGCATCACTATCTGAAGCATTGATTGCCTTTATTATTCCCGACATATCTGCAACACTGTCATAGCAGCCACCATAATACTCAGAAAGAAATCTCTTATGATCCTTTTCGTTAATTGCCTCTTCCGCAAGAAGACCATAATCCAGCTCCCACTTGATAGGCTCTACTCCAAGCGGAGAGTTTGAAAAAATTATTTCCTTAGGCTGCTCGCACATCCTATCCATATGGGCCTTTAACAGCTTACAGTTTTGGGTTGCCAGTGTATGCCATATTATGTCAACCACTGATCTGTCACTGATTATATGTCCGTTATAGGAGCTGTCTGTCCATAATAAAACTCCCGGACAAACTATCTCAAATGCAAGACGATACAGTCTCATTATCTTTTCAGACTTATCAGGATTTACCGCTCCACTCTCCAGATCCTTCCAGACATACTTATCGTCTCTGATCCTGAAAACATCTACTCCGTTATTAGCCAAAAAAAGAAGATTCCTGATCATCTTGTTCAGAACCATTGGATTCTTATAATTTATATCCCAGGAATGTGTATTGTTAGTTGACATAACATATTTATCCTTTTCAGGAAGATATGTAAATGCCCCGTCTTTTTTATACTTGAATTCGCCTTCTATTCTCTCGTCATAGGCATTTGCTTCGTCACCGTTTTCCACAAGTATATATCTGCTCATGTAAACAGGATCATCAGCCATGAGCTTCTTAGCCCATTTATGGTTATCTGCCGTAAAGCTTATATTGACATCAATACAAACCTTCATATTCTTTCTATGACATGAAGCACTAAGTAAAAGCAACTCTCCTATTTTGCCATACTCAGACTGAAGCTTACGATAGTCAGTTATCGCTCCGGGATTGTTATTCTTCTTTGAATTACTGAGTACGTAGCCAAGATCAAGAACATTTACTCCATTCTTGTTATAAAATCCCAAAACCCCCTGAACATCGCGAAGAGTCTTCACATCATTTTCCATATGAAGCTCAATTCCGGATAGCACCTTGTCCAGATATCTGTTCGGATACTTCTCTCTTTTCAGATCAAGATTCTTCAGGCTCTCCGGTCTCTTCTCATAATACTTTTCCAGACGTTCGCAGAATTCATTAAAGCATTCATCATCGTCATAGAGCTCGCTATATAAAGTTTTCATTTCATCAAAACAGCTAAAGAATCTTTTTCTGAAAACCTTATCCATAATACTACCTTTTCCAAGCTATACGAGAACGTTGAGTGCATCCTGCATTACAAACATCTCTATACGCTTAACATCACCGACATATTCACCGTCTGCATGAAGAACCATTGGTTCCTCAGATTCAAAAACCACTCCCTCTAGGTCTCTCAAAAGGAAGCCCTTTTTTCCTACATGCTTACCTCTGCAAAGTGCAGGCAGAAGGAAAAATGTTTTCCATTTCGGAATTCCCGAGATCGAACATATCGACAGAAGTCCATCATCAGGCAGAGCATTCGGATTCATAGGTACTCCACCACCCTCAGCCGAACAGTTCATAGCAGTAAAAACTATGAGGTCATCATAACTGACCTCTTCATCATCCTTGGTTTTATCATCCATCATTTTTATTTTCACCTTATAGGTTTTCATACTGAAAAGTGATGAAATCGTCATAAAGACATAGGATAGATTGCCATGCTTCAGTAAATTGAGAAGCTTTTTACGTTTTGAACTTGACACCTTCTTGCATACAATGGCATCAAGACCTATTCCCGAGCTAATAACAAAACGACGCTTAGCGCCGTCATCAGTCATAACCTCTCCTACATCTACCTTTCTTCCTTTATTCGCACCTAAAACAAGATCAAGCGCCTTTTCAGTATCCTTCGGGATACCCATGCCTCTAGCAAAATCATTTCCGGAGCCGGTAGGTATGATACCAAATCTGACACGACTAAAATCAGTTATACCATTAATCGCTTCATTGATCGTTCCGTCGCCTCCAACTACTATGAGACGTATATCGTTATCCTCCATAGAGCTGATTCTTTTAGCGAGCTCGCAAGCGTGTCCGGGTCTTTTTGTTACATAAGCCTTATATTCGATATTTTTCTTCTTTAACAGGAAATGCACCTTATCCCAGGTACGCTTTGCATTTCCGCTTCCGCCATAATAATTAACGATAAAATAATACATACTACATCCACCTGTACTCTTGCTTATTCAAAGCAAATGTTAAAGCCCGTATCTAGACTTTACTTATATAAATCAAGATTATATATCTTGTTGAGATTCATAAGATACTCTGAGATATTGTCAAAAGCTATCGTAAGTCCCTCTGTTATAAATACATCCGGAAGCTTACCACTCTCCTGATAAAACTTACGAAAGATATTGTTAAGCTCAAGGAGTGAAGAGGTTGAATCCTCATAGAGAAAATCCTTCAGAGTTTTTTCGAATTCCATAACAATACTATAATACTTGGAGTTTCTTACAGCTGCATTTCCTCTGATCAGTTTGTGATAATATTTAACTCCCTCTGCATATCCTTTTTTTGCAGAATACTCTTCAACCGCTTTTCCGATATCAAACTTTTGAATTTCATTTGCCATTATTAATAGTCCCCTTTCCATGTAACACATATAGCTAATAAATCTTATTCATAACTCTTATTAGTTTATCTTATTCAAAATTCTTTTTAGTTAATCTTATTCAAAATTCTTTTTTATAGTAAGACAGTTCTGTCCATCCTTGTACTCATAAATCATATCATCCATACTCTTCTTAACCATGAAGATTCCAAGACCTCCGATTGGTCTTTTATCTGCGGAAAGTGTAACATCCGGATCTTCCTTCTTGAGAGGATCATATGGTGTACCACTATCTATAAATGTTATTTCAACAGACTTAGGATCATCTGTAACACCTGCTCTGATGATAGCTTCTCCTTCTGCATCTCCATATGCATAGCTTGCTATATTTACATAGATCTCCTCTACTGCAACATCTATCTGCATTTTTGTTCTCATAGGACATCCATTTTCTTCAAGAACGCTATCTATAAAGGAAAGTACCTGACTTAAGTTTTGTACATTTGCGCCTACTTTAAATTCTTTCAAGTTCCCCTCACTCCCTTCATCAGAGTTTTTGTTTTCAGTATTTTTATCATCTGTCAATCCATAATATATAAACGACAACATCGTAGTATCATCAAACTGTTCTGCATTTCCAACAAATTCTTTTATTGCAGCATTCACGTTTTCAACAACCTCTTTAGGCTCCGCATCAGGATTCTTGTTTAATGCCTCCAGCATTCTGTCTGCTCCCATAAGAACATTACTACTATCTGTTGATTCAGGAACACCATCAGTATAAACAAATATGCTGTCTCCCTTGCCAAGCTCGAATTCATGCTGCCTGAAGCTCATACCTTCCATAACAGCAACCGCAGGTGAATGCCTGTAGACTACCAGCTCGTATTCTCCACCGGCACGTCTTATAACCGGATGCTCATGACCGGCATTTACTGCTATACCCTTTCCGGTGGAAAGCTCAATTATCGCCATCCATACAGTAACAAAGAGGTCAGCTTCATTTCCTTCACAGAGCTGTTCGTTTGCATAAGCAAGTATTTCAGAAGGTGTACCACCCATATATGCTCTGTTCTTTATAAGTGTTTTTGCAATGACCATAAAGAGTGCGGCAGGAACTCCCTTTCCTGAAACGTCCGCCATAACCAGTGCCAGATGATCATCATCTATCATAAAGAAATCATAAAAGTCTCCGCCGACTTCCTTTGCAGGAACCATAGATGCATACAGATCAAACTCTTTCTTATCAGGAAATGGAGGGAAGATTCTCGGAAGCATATCTGCCTGAATCTGGTTAGCAACGTTAAGCTCTGCTCCAATCCTCTCCTTCTCTGCGGTAACCTTGGTAAGATTCTCCATATATTCTATGATGTTTTCCTGCATCTTCTGAGTAGAGTTATAAAGAACCTCTATCTCATCGCCTGTATTTATATTGAGCTTTACAATACTGCTTGCATCAAGCTCATCACTATTCGCAAACTCGTCAACCGCTTTAGTAAGCTGTTCAACAGGCCTTGCAATACGTTTTTTCACATGATTAACGACGAATACAATTATAAGTATAACAAATATTGTCGAAAGAATGAACTCTACTATTACAAAAATTGCAACAGAGGATATAATATCAACAACATTTACATCTACAAAAACTACCGCAACAGCTTCATTTTTAGAATTATATATAGGATAGCCTCCTGAAGAAAGCCAGCCATACTGTCCATTAGTAATTATAGGTTCAACCTTTTCATTTTTATTTATACCTTTATCCTGAAACTCTTTCATGAGTATAGTTTCATAGCCAACACTATTATAGATATCATCAGGATCTAAGATATCCATAGCTACATCACCATCTATGGTTGTGACATAGATATAAGATGCTCCCATAGTTTCCTTAACACGGTCAAGTACGATTCCGTATGCCTCAAATTCTTCCAAATAACCATGGCTCTTAAGCCAGGTCTTTACAGCATTCTCCCTTATCGTACCATATGGAATACTCTTTATTACCGAAAAAGACTTATCATATATATCATCCGTAAGCTCTTCTATATAATCACCATCTATCAATTTGGAACACATATGTGCTATCTGATCCGTCTTTTGATTATATATATTGAAACTAAGAGTTAACGCAGCCAGCACTCCTGCTCCGATAAGTATCAGAACCAAAAGAGACATTCCAATAGTTATTATCAGAGATAGTCTTTTCGCTATTCCTTTTTTTATAACTTGTTTTTTCTCACTTTTTTTGGCCATTCTTTTTCCCTTTATTTATTGTAGATACCAAAGCAAATACAATGGCTATAAGTACCAGAACAGTAGCAAAAAGTGCCAGTCCTCTTTCAACTCCACCAATAAGTATCATACCAAATATAAATGATCCAAGTGTTTCGGCTCCATTCCCTATAAGCGAATAAAGCCCCATACTTTTTTCATACCCAAACCTCTCTACCTCTTTCAGATCAGTAAAATATCCTGATAACAGAGGTGTTCCAAAGCAGTCAGCAAGACCTACTATGACAAGTGCTGCAAGCAGCGAATACACCGACATATATCCTGCAACGATCAGGAAAGCTGATGCATATAGTATAGCACTAAGTAAAAGTCCGAGTACTTTTTTATTCCTTGCAGAGAAAAACTCTGTCAATCGACTGCCAAATATAACAGCACATACTCCACTAAGTATGTATGCATATCCTATATATGTTTCCGACATACCCATCTTTTCTCCGATGATCGGGAACAGATATGCAAGGAAATATCCACTTACAAGCAGTGGTATCAGAATCATAAGGAAAAATGTTATCACCTTAGGCTTAAACAAAAATCTAAAGATACTAATCTCTTCTTTTTCTGATTCTTTTTCTTCCCCTTCATCATTATACACTAAATGTACAAGATACTTTAAGGAAATTATTATAAGAGTAATACTAAGCACGGCAGTTATCGCAAAAAGCACCTTATAAGATACCCACTGGATAAGGAAACCGCCAAAAACTATAGCAGCATTTGCACCTGAAAGAGAAGCTGTATTCTCAAAGGCATAGCCCTTATCCTTTTCTTCCTCAGGCAGCTTGGCAATAAGCACACCTACCATCAAAAGTTCAATTCCCCATCCCGCTCCCAGTAAAACAGAGCTAAGTGCGAGAACCCAGATATTAGGAATAATCCTTAGAAAAAGACTTCCCGAAAATAAGAACGAACTGATTATAACTGATTTTTTAACTCCAAGCTTCTTTATTACCTTGCCGCCAAGTGCTCCCGATATAGCACCGGCAAGAACCTCTGCAGATATAGGAATAGCCGCAAGTATTTCAGGTGAGATACCAAATGTACTGGCATTCTTTGATATCTTTATCGCATAAATCGGAAGTATTGCTGCTGTAAGATTCGTGAAAAAATAAATCAGAAAAACAACAAACCTGTATATCTCTGAAGGGTATTCATGCTTATTACCCCCTTCATTCATCATCTCGAGATACTTCTTCTTTCCACGATAATAATACATCATTTCTATGATAAACAAAATAATGATAGTAGTAATCGCAGCAACGTTGAATATAAGATCAATAAGAAGCTTGCTATTCTTCTCGTTTATTCCGGTCATGTCGGTACCAACCTCTATAATACCAACAGTTTCTCCGGTTTTACCTCTTAACGGAGAAAGCACATATATAAAGCTGCCCTGACTGGTATCAGTGTGCTTCCTGAGAGTTCTATGTTCCTCTATTACAGTCTTTGTTTCATCTACAGTAAGAGATGACGGGTAACCACAATAAATATCCTCAAGTGTATAGACTATAGATATTTTATTATTTTTTATTCTGTAGATCTCACAATATAGATCATCACTTTTTCCGGTGAAGAATATATCCTTTGCCGCAGCTCTGACTGATTTATATGAATCCCCCATAAAGTCTGATGGTTTTGAAAGCTTCAAAAATTCATCAACTGATATTTTTTCAGCCACAACAGATGCTGCCATCTCTTCTTTTGAATAGATTTCTTCAATAAACTGATTAGTGAAGCTCGGGAATAAGGTTCCTAAAAACAGCGTTCCAACCAGTATAACACCAATTATAACAAGTGTAGCAACCAGCGTTGTTGTGTCCGCTCTTCTCTTCACGTAAAACGAAAGCATAATGAGCTTATATAGAATAATGAGCACTACATAAATAACAGCAAACCACAAAAGAAGGTTTAATATAAACAGTTCGGTGCTCAGCTTGACATCCTCTATCAGAATTCCCTTACCATCGTCCCACTTAATTATGCCATCCTCTGATGCGCTGCAAAGTCCACCATCATCGCAGGAAAGGATATCCGATATATCTATATCATCACATTCTTCCGGAAGCTCCATTCTTCGGACTTCATATGAATCTTTATTTATACAGATTATATCGCCAAGTCCGGCATCTGAAACATATATAGTTCCTTCATCCATACAGACATCTACAGGGACGCTGCCCTCGTAGTCATCAGAATTATATAATCGATGATCACTCTCACCATCAGCATATTCATATACCTCACCCTTGTAGGTAGAGTATATCAGCTTATCATTTTTTTCATCATATGAAGCACTGAGAACTATTTTATCCGGAAAATCATAATCAAATCTTCTTACCAGATGACCTTCACCATCATATACACCGATAAAATCAGGAGTATTCTGGATAAAAAAGATATCCTTTTCTGTAGTCTGAACACTTGCTATATCAGGTCTCATAGACTCCAGATTATTCTTTTTATCATCAATGACCTTATCCAGCGTACCATCACTATTTAATCTGAAGAGCTTTTCTGAAGCTATTCTTACGCCCTTATAATACTTAAGTCCATATACATATAGCTTACCATCTCCTCCGATAACAGAGAATGTAGCCCCCTGAAAAGTATCCTTTCCCGAAACTAACTTATCCTTTAGTATTCCATCAGATGAAACCTTAAGTATCTCATTTCCGGAGTTTGAAGTTATAAGCATCTCCCCATCTGACTGTCTGGATATATATGAGATATCGGATAATGGATACGGCTCAAACGGATTAGTAAAGAGCCATTTCCTGAAAAAAACAATAAATAAAACAGACAGCACAAAAAGGATTACTCCGACTGCTCTCAGCCAGGTAAACCCCTTTTTCTCTATAAATTTATTCACTGTCTCATTCATGTGCCTTTACCTTTAACAAGTATTTCGGCTTAAGTGTATACTCAGGTGCCATATGCATCTTATATCTCCTAAGAGTTGCAAGTCCGAGATCCTCAGTATAATTGATATACTCAGCCCCATCCATATATCTCTCAAAGCATTCTCTGAGAAGATATTCATTTATACCTTTCAGACTGTTATTGGCATTTTTATACTGATACACTCCCATTCCATTTTTATTTGTCACAAGGGAAACTCCCTCGGCAATACCATCTACTCTTACAAGGATTCCATGGACATTCAGCTTATCAGAAACACATATCTGCTTATTTGTTATATGCTTCAGGCAACCATAAGCGCACTCCTCACAAGACTCAACCCTGTTACACCATACATCCTCCATAAGCTCCAGCACCTCAGAGCTCATTTCCGGTGTGACCTCAACTGTTTCATAATTGAATTTGCGCTTAAAATAATTATAGCGGTATCTGTCGTCCTGCTTATTCAGCCCCTCAAAAAACATCTCTCTTGTAAATACATAGTCCATCTCACTACGATGATAGATCACGTCCATCTCTGCTCCTGTAGCCTCATAGTAAGGAAGCATCCAGTCGGAAACATCAAAGATAATAACAGGTCTTCCGAGACTCTTCATATCTTCACATACCTTATTAAAAGCCTTTATTACACCCTCTTCATTATACTTTCCGTAGAATGGAAATATATAAACAACGCCGTCTATATAATCATAGTTCATTCCTACAATAAAGCCCTCATATTCAGTGTAAAAAGTAGGAAATGTATCCTCCCAGCTATACATATTAAGAAAGCAGAGTGATGAACTGTAATACCCGTCCAGCTGCGAAAAATAGCTGTCAAAAAGCTTCTCATCCTCCAGCTTAAGCTTTCTGTAACCAAGCTTAAGTATATTATCTATTAAGTTATTCTCCGGTGGAATGTATATTTTAGAATCCTTTCTCATATAAATAACCTTTAATCCTTTATATATTATTCAGACTCCTCTATTATATAAAGCCTCGAAGCAAAATCACTAAAGAGTCGCGTTTTCTCATTAAATCCGGTAGCAGCATATGCAGGAAGCAGTTTGATCCCCGCATTCATTATAGCATCTCCGAACATTTCCATATCTTCAACATCCCCATCCAGCTTATAGAATTTTGAAAGTGTCCTTTGAAGTGCTGAATCATTTTTTATATGTATCGGAGAAACTGTATTGATCAGATCTCCGAAATCCTCTATGTTAACCTTTATCTCTCTGTTAAATATATGATAAAGTCTCTCAGCATCCAGACCTCTTGCGCGGAAATACTGATAACTGTTATTCGGAGTCGCAAGCTTCTGAATGATAACTCCGAGAGCTGTTTTCTTATCCTCTGATACAACAATCCACGCGGTTATGTTGCCGTCATTCTCAGAATA